>SKLD01000417.1 GCA_007123395.1 Opitutales bacterium | reverse complement strand
CGGGGCGGTCGGCGGCGATGGCGCGCAGTGCGAGGAAATAGTTTGCCGGGGCGTGCGGCTGTGCGGCGGCGAGGGCGCTCTCGAAGTGGCCGCGGGCGGTAGTGGACTGGCCTTGCTCAAGGCGGGTGACGCCGAGGTAGTACCACGCTGCGCCGTCTTCGGGGTCGTTGCCTTTGCGCGCGGTGAGGGTGTCGACGGCGCCGGAGAGATTGCCGCCGCGGAGTTGGAGGCGGCCGCGCTCGGTGGAACCGACGGGAAAGCGGGTCGTGGCATTGCGGTAGCTGTTACCGCGCAGCTCTTGGTCGCCGATGCGCTGGACCACCTCCGGGCCTTGGAAGCCGGTCTGGGGCGTCCAGAGGTATTGCCATGTGTGGTCGTTGGCTGCTTCGTCGACGGCGGGGACAAGGGGCGAGGTGAAACGCAGGAGTTCTTCGCCGCCGTCGGCGAGGAGGATCCACTCGCCGTCGGTGCCGCCGCTTCCAAGGTCAATAGTGGCGGGAGCAACGGGACCGGCGGCGAGATCTTCCGCGAGCGCGGCGCCGTCGAGCCGGAGAGTGAGGCCGGTGCGGTTGCGGAAGGTGAGGACGGTGGCGGTGCCGGTTTCCTCGTCGAGAACGAGGACGGCATGGCGGGTACCGTAGTCGATTTCACCAATGCCCACGGTGAGTCCATATTGGAAGGCGATTTCGCGGATTTCCCCCGCTTCGAGCCAGCCTTCGGGCGATTCAAAGACGTTGTCGGTGCCGCCCCACAGCTCGATGAAGTTCCACATGTGGCCGAAGGGGCTGCCGGGACTGCCGCTGCCGCCCTCGCGCTGCACGTAGAGTTTGAGGCCGGGGGCGTTGAGCGGGTCGGTGAAGCGCAGGCGGTTGACGGCGGGCAGGGGATAATGCACGCCGGCGAAGCCGTCCTGTACATTCCACGCGAAGACGCTGTTGTGCTCCAATTCGGTGTAGTGGGCGACGGCCAGTTCTTCCTCCGCCATCATGCGGAAGTCTCGCCCGTCGTGATCGCTGACGTAGGCGGCGGGGAAGAGGAGGCGAGAGGTCGACGGTGATCTGTCGCCCGGTTCGTGCCCCTGCACGGCGGAACGGCGGCGCTGCTCGCGGGGAAAAAAGGCGTCGTTCCAGATGCGTGCGCCTTGGGGGTAGGGGGCGGGGTTGAGGGCGCGGTAGGCGACATGCACGAGGGCTTCGCAAGGTTGCAGGGTAACCGTCTGCCCGAGCATCATGTTGGTGTAGCGCCCGAACATGCGGCGGTTGTAATGATCGTTATAGCGACTGAACTCCATCCAGAGATGGATGGAAACGGTGCCGTCTTCCGCCTCTTCGATGTAGTAGGAAGCGAGTTGGCCGGTGCCGACGCCGTGTTCGTGCCAGGGAAAGGAGACTTTCACGCCCGAGTCCCAGAAGGGAAGGAAGTCTTTGATTTTGCCTTCGTAAAAGAAGAGGTCCTCGCCCGTCGGTTTGTGGATCACGCGATGGATGGACCCCGCGATCTCCGGGAGGACATAGACGCGCAGGTATTCGTTTTCGATAACGACGGTTTCGAGCGTGCGCGGCTCGTCTTCCAGTTGCTGCGTGCCCCAATCGAGAGAATACGGGTGGTTGTGGTTCGGGTTGCTTTCCCATCGGTATTTTCCGGACCAGTGCGGGAGGCTGAGGGTGCCGGTGTCGGCCGTAGCGGTCTCACCGAAGTCACGCTGGCGCAGGCGGAAGAAAGCGGACGGGCCCGGGTGTTCGGCCGCCGGAAGCGTGACCTCGCGCTGCACGACTCCGTCGACCGGCGGCGCAAAGCGGTGGAGGATACCTTGCGTGTGCCATGTGTTGAGATCGGCTGACCACTCGGCGCCGGTTTCAAGGCCGGGCGCTGCCGCCGGGACATTGAAGCGCAGCACGGCCTCGCCGTCCTCCACCGATACAGCAGGGGCAGGCGGGCTGCCGGCGGTGGATTCGCCGTGGACGGGGGCGAAGACTGCGGCGACAAGTGCGGCGAAGGACACGGGGCGTACAATACGGCCCGCAAGCAGGAGCGGAGTCATGGTCATGGGGATTTCTGTTTTAGGTGGAAGAATGTCACTGCCGACAGGGTTCACTCCACTGGGGAGATTGCGCACCGTTGGTGACAAATATAACAGTCCATTTCTTTTGGCCGCTTCCGTCAAGCGCTCGCGATCAGTTCGACTGTAGCGGGTCGCGGATGTTCGCTTGTCCGCCAGGGTTGCTTCGAGATAGAGGAAGGGCCGGTAAGGCGCCGGGCGGGCCGGGCGGCTGTCGTCGATTACTGCGGAGACGTCTTACGAGCGTGATTTCTTGACACGAATGTCGCCTGCGCAGACTTAAACTTGCATGGAGTATCTCCCTCTCCGTTTTCCCCGTCGGTTGTCCAGTTTCCACGCCATCCATGCGCTCATCACCTTCGCCGGTGTTTCCGCCGTGGCGCAGCCCGCGGGCACATTCAATTGGGCGAACGCGGACGAGCTGTATCCGTCGGTGCGCCACGCGCACCTGACCACGGACTCCCCGCGCCTGCTCTCCATGCACGCGCTGCGGATCGATCTCGATAACCCCGCCATCCGTTTCACAACCACCGGCCGCATCGCCGACTGGGAGGCCGATTCGCGGGAAACGCTCGGCGCGCGCGAAAGGCGATCGGAGACGAAATCTACGACCAGGGCGTCCTGCCCAGCGTGCATTTGAAGCGCGCCGGCCAGCCGGAAGAGATCGCCCGGGCGATCGTCTTTCTGTGCTCGGATGAGGCCAGTTACATCACCGGCACCACGCT
>SKLD01000528.1 GCA_007123395.1 Opitutales bacterium | reverse complement strand
GTCCAGTCCCGCGCCTTCGCCGAACCCAGCCACTGCGGCGTCGGATGCACGAAAGGTTCGCGTGCGAAGAAATGCACGTTCGCCGTGTGCAGGCCGGGACGCAGCGGACTCAGCGCACCCGCTTCGACGGCCACGTACCCATCCCCCTCGGGAGCGAAGCGGAAAGAGCGCGTGGAAACTCCGCCCGTGCCTTGGAGAAGAAGAAATCCGTCACCGCTGAGTGGCACAATTCCCGTGAGTGTGAGACCATCATCTGCTTCCATGCTCTGCACAGGCACCGGTGCGGATGCGCCGTCCCAGTCGTAAACCGTGCTCCCCGTTGAGTCGGCGAAGACAACGAGAATACGGTCATACACAGCCCCTCGGGCAACGGCCACTTGCCGCACGGGAGCGCCGAAATCGATCACCCCCCATTCATCAAGGGCGAGCCAGTCTCCGCTCTTTACGACGCGCCGGACCCCGGCATGAGGGGAATCGGGGGCATGGAAAAGAAAGGCGGCCATTCCGGTTTCATCAAAAAAACCATACACATAGCGCGTGCCTTCCGTGAGCCCTTCGGCCAGCAACACGGGTGCCCAATCCGGAAAATCCGCCGGATAGACCGCGAAGCGCGCCCCACCGGTCGCACCGTCCTCTTCCATAACCCCGGTCCACTCCGGCGCACCGCGAAACAGCTCCACACGATTGGGAAGCCGCCAGCTCCGCGAGACGACCTGCGGCGAACCGGGCGTGAAACCCGCTCCGTCGGCGAGCATGCGTTCGAGGCGCTGAGGATACGGATCGGCCTTGTTCCAAATCGTGGATACAATCCAATCGACGGCGCTACCGTTCCCGGCGGCGGGCATCACCGCGACGGGTCCGATGCCTCCCGGGAAAACCGCCAGCGGTGGCGCGGCCCCCGGCTCGACGAGACGGAAATGATTCGCTTCCGGAGAGGTCACCCCAAGACGGTCGGGCATCCCCGGCGCCCGCTTTTCCAGAGCAACCCCGTCAACAGCCTCCATGCCTGTCGACAGCGTCCTTTCCCAGATGAGCCCGCCGGCGCCCGCCGCTCCGAGGCGGTAGAGGCCGCTGGCGCGGTCGAGGACAACAAGGTCTTCACCACCCTCTCCCGTGAATTCTCCGGCAATGAAGAACTCCTCTGCTGTTTCGTGGACAAAGGCGGGGGAGACCGTCGCGCCGAAGAGAAACGCAACGGGCGCAAGAAGCACGCCGAATAAAGTTCGCCCGCTTCTTCGGTAGGCGCTTCGCAAAGGATGAAAAGGGAAGGTCTTCATGGGATCTCCACGGAGTTTGTCGGGATGACGCGATCAATTTCACCGTCCGGTCGGAAGCGCACGAGAACGTAGCGGTACATTGCGCCCGAAATGACGGGATGACGGTCGAGGACGCACAGAAAGTTCTCCCTCCCCTCTTCTTCTCCAAAGACCTCGCGCGGAATCACGGCGATGAAGGGATCGTGTATGATCGTGTGGGGAAGGACGCCCGAACCGGGATCGGGGATTTGCTCATGAGCGATTTGTTCCATCAGCGGGGAGACCTGTACCCAGTTGCCTGAAACCGCCGGCACGCGCGCGGTGGGTATCTGCTGCCGGTAGAGGACACACGGGAACACGCTTCTCAGGGCCGAAGGTTCGCGCGGATCATCCAGTCGGTCCGCCGCCCGGTAAAGAAATCTCAAGGGATTGCCCGCCTCATCGATGTAGGATCGTTCGCCGTCGAAATACGCTGTCTCGTCCAGATCGCCGATGCGTATGGCTGTGCCCAGCCCGGCCTGCGCGGTCAGGTAGGACAAGGGAAAGACGTAGGCCTGCAACTCCGGAAGAAACGTCTCGTCGACGGGCGGCATGGGCCGGGCGGGCCAAGGCACCTCGGCAAAGGGTTCCGTGAGGGATGAAAGCCAGACAAACTGTTCGATGTTGCTTATGGGGCCGCGCGGCCGGGTCACGCGCCCCTCCAGCCCGGCGGTCCGGGGTCCGCGCCCGACCGCCCGCACGGCCACGGTATACAGGCCTTCGCCTACCGGCAGCGTCCACGTGAAGCGCCCGAGCGGACCCTCCGGAAATGCATCCACGGCCGGTGTTTCCAAAACGGCGAATTCATGGGCGGAGCCGGCGGGAACGACCCGCCGCACCCGAAGGTCGGGAAGCACGCCTTCGCCTTCCGGCCGGCCGTCTTGCGCGAGCAAAACTTCAAACCGCTCCACTCCGGCGGGCGGGCAAAACCACGTCAGCTCCATGCCCCGCGATTCGTCATCCCCGGTTGCCGCGGGCGGGGCAAGGAGCGGTTGGGCCAAGTCCTGCACTCCGCCCGCCTCGATACAGTCCAGCCTCCGTAAAGGACTGGGATTTCCATGCTCATCGAAGAGTTGCGCATAGTAGCAAATCGTGCCCCCCGCCGTCGGCATGGCTTCATCGGTGAAGGTGATGAGCGTATCCGGGTCTTCGATCACTCCCTGTGCGATAAGCGTGAACGGGCCGTTGTCGATACGCCGGTAGATCCGGTATTCCCGGCTGCCTTCGGTCGGCGTGAAAACAATCTCCGGAAAGACAACGGTTCCGTCGCGCGGATCGCGCGCGCTGTGCCGACCGCTGCAATCGGCGCCTGAGCGCATGACCAACTCCGCCGAAAAAGCGACTTGGAGGCGAATGGGTTCGCCAAGCGTGTAACCCGCTTCAAGCAAGTTCGTGGACGGGGTGAACTCCGAGACCAGTCCGTCCATTGAGACAACACGGCAAGACACAAAAAGACCGGAGGGCGCTGGGGCGACGATACTGGAGTCATCGCCCCGCGAAAG
>SKLD01000314.1 GCA_007123395.1 Opitutales bacterium | reverse complement strand
CTCATCGTCGCACTCGCGCGCCTGCGGATCGACCCGCACCAGAAGATGGAAGTGGTTGGACAACACACCGTAAGCCAGCAGCTCCACGCCCGAGAAATCCGCCGCCTTGCGCATCGCCGCCACCAAGGCGTCCCGCTCCGCCTCGCCCAGCAGCCCCAACTGCCGCGTCACCCGGCACACACAGTGAAACGCCGCGCGGGTCCCGCTTTTTATTCGTAAATGATAGGACATCGGCCGGCATAGTGAATTTCGGAAAATCCGATTTCAATTAAAAAATACATTTCAGATTTAATTAGTAAAATATTTATTTCAAAGATATATTACTTGATGGCTCATTGCATCTTATAGCATCTGCTATCTCAACGGGCGGCGACAGCGGGGTCTTCGTCTTCGCGGGCGAGGGAAGCGGCCATGAGGCGGCGGAAGCGCTGTTCGGCTTCGGCGAAAGTCGCGGGACCGACGAGGACGACTTGCACGGAGTGGCGGTTTTCGACCCGCAGACGGTTCCATGTGTTGCGCAGGCGGTCCTGCCATCCACGGGCGACCGGCACGAGGCGACCTGGGACCTCGTCCCATACCGCGAAGAAGACGAAGACTGGATCGTAGTCGCTGTCGAAGAGGTATCCGTCGAAGCGAACCTCGCGCCCGTGCAAGTTGGCAGAGGGAGCGCCGCGGCGCTCGCGCAGGATAAAGCCGGTGGCGGGCAAGCACGTCTCGGGACGATGCACGCCGGCGAAGGAGGAGATGCGCCCCGCGTCCCAGCGGAATGCGTAGACAAGGGCATAGTCGTCGCGGTCCCAAGCCCATTGCGCGTGGTAGCCTTCGGAATAGCGAAGTTGGTCGCGAATGGTAGGTGCGATCTCTGGAAACTCGGGCTCCACGCCAAGAGTCTGCCAGTCGAAGGTGATGAGCGGGTGCGGCGGTTCAGCGTCGGCGCGGTAAAACCATGCCACCGTTACGATGTGTCCGAGGATCAGTAGGCCCGCTAGTTGGGCGATGGTTTTCGGAAGGGGCCACCTGACGGGATATTCGTCAGGGTCGCCCTTGACGACACGCGGCGGGCGTTGAAACGCGCGCCGAAGGGGCCTGTAGAGCGCGTTCACCGCCGCACCGATCAACAACAGCACGACAAAAGCGAGGATGCTGAAGCCCGCCCCGAGCCAATCGTGCATCCGGTCCGCCGCCTCCGGCCCGCCCGAGATCATGGCACCTGTGAGGACGAAGGTCCGCACGAGGTTAAGGCCGAAAGCGAAGACCGCCCCCGCTACGATGAACAGCGCCCGCAGCGGCGGGCCCCACCGGAAGACCTCGCCGATAAAATATGCCCCCATGACGGAGCTTTGCAGCGAACGGATGCCGCTGCATGCCTCCTCCACGCCGACCGTGCCGTTGATCAGCTCGATGATCGAGCCCTGCCGCACGGCGTAGTGCCCGGCGAATCCAATCACCGAGGTCACCGTCTCCGCCACGGCCAGCGACATCATGTCGGTGAGCGGCCGCTCAACCATCGTCGGCCACGGCACGGCAAAGAGCATGAGGAGAAAGGCCGGAAACGCCTGGCGCACCCACGGGCGACCACCCCACGCACCGATAAGCGCGCAGCTCATCACGACAACCACCACTGCGTAGGCCCACAGAGCCAGTCGCCACTCCGGATTCGCCCCGAGGATGACGCGGATCGGAATGAGGACGGCCATCCCCGCAGTGAAAACGCGCATCCACACCGGATAACCCGCCGAGTGATCTTTCTCCACCGGCTCGGCAAAGCGCAAATAGAGCGCGTAGGCGACCAACAGCGGCACGACAAAACCAAACTGGTATTGCTCGCTGCGACTCCATTCGCGCGAGAAAATCCAGAGAAAATCTGCCCACAACAATGCCAGCAAAGCAAAATTCAATACCTCGGGGAGGCGGTGCTGTACGATGCCCTTCATGCTTTCGATAAGCGGTTTTACACGGCAGGACAAGTCAATCCAATGCCCCAACGCATGGAAAGACCCTAGGGTTTCCGCATGCTTTGGCAACGCTCTTTTTTCGCCTCCCGCCGCCGCCTACCATGTTGTCGCGGCAGGACGCAGAATGAAGGGCGGTGCGGGCCGGTACGACAGCACGGTCGGCGCGGCCCCACCAATCCGACCACGCTGCTTCCCGCCCATCGTCGTGGATCGCACCGAAGGCAGCGGCTTCCTCCAGCCGCGCGCACCGACCGCTGCTCAGCGGCTCATGCCTTTGTTCCAGTCGGGGGCGGGCAGCGGGTGCATCGGTGTTTCTTCGATGTGGAGGCGGGAGAGGCAAAAACGAATGATAAAGCATTTAGCATTGACTAAAAACAAGGTAATTTAGACCAAGCTCTGTTTCTTCAAAAATCAAACTTGTTCGTGACCGTAGGCAGGATTCACTGTAACAAGACATGGACCTCCAAATTGGGAACGGCTCGAAAATGCGCCTCATCGGATGGGCCGCGCAATAAACATAATACTGAAATTAGTTTAGTCAAAAATTATAACTCAGAGATGAATCCAAATAGAAATAGAGAAGCCAGACTACCGCGCCGACGTTGCCGGATTTTCACCGCCCGCGATTCGACCTATAACACTTATATATCGCCGATGTTCTCGTTTCCTTCCGCGCGGTGTTTGGCGCGGTAGTCCCGCGGGCTCATGCCGGTGACCGCACGGAACGCCCGGTTGAAGCGGGAAAGCGACTGGAAACCGGCCGCAAAGGCGATCTCCGTCACCGGGCTGTCGTCTTCGCTGAGGCGGCGGCAGGCTTCCTCCACGCGCATCCGCGTGATGTACTCGGTGAAGCGCAGGCCGG
>SKLD01000055.1 GCA_007123395.1 Opitutales bacterium | reverse complement strand
CATGGGGCGGCGGACGTAGCCGCTATGCTTCAGCTTGCGGCACGCGTCGGCGGGGCAGCGGCGGATAGAGGCCCGCGTGCGCCGGCGGTTTCGCCGGCGGACTTCCGCGCGATTCCGGCCGTTTCCGGTCGGGTGCTGAAGCTGACCCGACTACCTGGGGCGGCGGACGTAGCCGCTTTGCTTCAGCTTGCGGCACGCTCCGGCGGGGCGGCGGCGGATGGAGGCCCGCGTGCGGCGTCGGTTTCGTCGTCGGACTTCCGCGCGATCCCGTCCGTTTCGGGTCGGGTGCTGAAGCTGACCCGACTACATGGGGCGGCGGACGTAGCCGCTATGCTTCAGCTTGCGGCACGCGCCGGCGGCGAACGTAGGCGCGCGTGCGGATATCCGGACTTGTCAAGGATCGTTGCATTCTATGGAGGCAAACGGCGCATCTGTTTTCGGTGTTGTATTGTGCCGGGCGGCATTCTTCCCCGTTGACAGAAGGCGTGCGGGAGCGGCGGAATGGCGGAGCAATGATTCCTTGGCAAAATCCCGACCTTCCCCTTGTCGAGCGCGTGGACGATCTTCTTTCGCGCCTGACGGTTTCCGAAAAGTGCGCGCAGCTCCGCTGGGACGCCCCTGCCGTGGAGCGGTTGGGGATTCCGGCATACAACTGGTGGAGTGAGGCGCTGCACGGGGTGGGGCGCAACGGACGTGCGACAGTCTTCCCGCAGGCTATCGGGCTTGCCTCAATGTGGAACGCCGCCGCGGCGGAGCGGATCGCCTCCGCCATCGCTGACGAGGCGCGCGCGAAGCACCATGAGGCGGCGCGGCGCGGGAGCCGCCAGCAATACCAAGGGCTGACCTTCTGGACGCCCAATATCAATATTTTCCGCGATCCGCGCTGGGGCCGAGGGCAGGAGACGTGGGGGGAGGATCCGGTTCTCACGGCGGAGCTGGGCGCCGCTTTCGTGCGCGGACTCCAAGGCGACGATCCGAAATACCTGAAAACTGCGGCTTGCGCGAAGCACTACGCCGTGCACAGCGGACCGGAAGCGGATCGCCATTCCTTCGACGTTTCTCCGTCGGCGAAGGACTTTCGCGAGACCTACCTGCCCGCCTTCAAGCGGCTTGTCGACGAGGGGGTGGAGTCCGTCATGGGGGCGTACAACCGCGTCTACGGCGAGCCCTGTTGCGGGAGCAAGCTGTTGCTGGAGGACATTCTCCGCGGGGAGTGGGGCTTCGAAGGGCACGTGGTGTCCGACTGCTGGGCGATCCGCGACTTCCACACGACCCACAAGGTGACGAAGACCATCGAGGAGTCCGCCGCGCTCGCGCTGAAGAACGGCTGCGACCTCAATTGCGGGTCGGTCTACTGCGACGCCCTCGAAGACGCGCTGAAACTCGGGCTCGTGACGGAGGCGGACGTCGACCGTGCGCTGCGGCGGCTCCTGCGCGCGCGCTTCAAATTGGGCCTGTTCGATCCGCCGGAGTCCGTGCCCTATGCGTCGATTCCCATGGATGTCGTGAACTGCGAGGAGCATCGGCGCCTCGCCTTCGACGCCGCCGTGGATTCGTTTGTCCTCCTGAAAAACAAGGACGGTGTCCTCCCGCTCGGCCCGGAGGTTTCCAATCTGCTCCTTACGGGCCCGCTTGCGACAAGCGTCGATCCCATGATTGGCAATTACTTCGGCATGAGCCCGGCTATCAGCACCGTCATGGAGGGTCTGGCGCGGCACGCGCCGGAGGGCCTGCGCATGGACTTCCGTCAGGGCTGCCTGCTCGACCGGCCGCGCCCGAACAAAGCCGACTGGGCGGGCTTCGAGGCGGTGAAGAGCGATGTCGTGATTTGTTGCATGGGTCTTTCGCCGACGCTCGAAGGGGAGGAGGGCGACGCCCTGCAGTCCCCGCACCAAGGCGACCGCGTGCGCGTCGAGCTACTGGAAAACCAGCTCGGCTACCTCAAAAACATCGCCGCGGCCATCCGCGAGCGGAAGGCACCGACCAAGGTGGTCGTCCTCCTCTTCGGCGGCTCGGCCATCGCCGTGCCGGAGGTCCACGAGTTCGCTGACGCCGTCATGCAGGTGTGGTATCCGGGCGAGGCCGGAGGCGACGCCATCGCATCCGTCCTCTTCGGCAAGCACGCCCCCGGCGGGCGCATGCCGGTGACCACGCCCCGCTCCACAGAGGACCTGCCGCCGTTTGACGACTACAGCATGGCGGGACGGACCTACCGCTACATGGACGACGCGAAGATACTCTATCCCTTCGGCTTCGGGCTTGGTTACACAACCTTTGGCTACAGCGGCATCGAGGTAACGGAAGCGGGAGCGGAAGTGCGCGTGCGGGCGACGGTGGCGAACACGGGACAGCGCGACGGCGACGAGGTGGCCCAGCTCTACATCTCCGGTCCGGACGGCGCGGTCGACCAACCCCGTTGCCGCCTCGCCCGTTTTCGGCGGGTGCATGTGCCGAAAAACGGCTCCGCGCAGGTCGAATGGACCCTCCGCCCGGACGACTTTGCCATCGTCAATGAATCGGGCGAACGTGTGCAACAAGGTGGAGAATTCATTCTCACTGTGGGCGGCGCCGCGCCGCTGGCTTCGGCGGCCGCACTCGGCGCGCCCGAGCCGGTGTCGACCCGCCTACGCCGCGAACCGGGTCGCTGAGGCTGGGCGGGGCGGCGGAGGTCATGCGGCGAGCGGTCCCAAGACGGACTCGCCGCGTACCCGCGTCGCGTGGAAGCGGACTGGATCTGCGCCATGCCGTCGCCCTTTCGCCGGAACCTTTCCGCATGCGGCTGAAAGGACAGGAGCACGGACATTCTTGTCCGTGGCT
>SKLD01000426.1 GCA_007123395.1 Opitutales bacterium | reverse complement strand
GGGCGCGGCACGCGTTACGGTGAGCGGCTGGTCGCGGATCGATGTGGCGTGGGTGGATGAACTCGCGGCAGGCGAGGAAGCGGAGGGGGGAATTGTCGCTTTGGCGGGCCGGACGGGCTTGTGAGGGAAGAGGACATTCAGATTGTGTCCACGCCGCATCCCGACTTCGCGAATGCTGTAAGCGAAGCCTTGGCGAGGTGGGAGTTCGAGCCGGGATTGAGAGAGGACGGCGAACCGGCGGCAGCGCGGGTTCGGATCCGAATTCCCTTTAATGCGCGAATTACCGACTGACGGTGAAGGCTGGACGCGCGTCCGCTACACACCGATGCCGGGGGCGAATTTGACGAGGCGGCCTTCGAGGCGGCCGTTGTAGAGGGTCCATGTGGCTTCGGGGCGGTCGTCGAGGAGGGCGGCGCCTTCGAGGTTGGCGGTGAAGACGGCGGCGGTGCCGCCCGCGCATCGGTGGCGCACGAAGCGGGCGAGTTCGTGGTGGAGGGCGACGGCTTCGGCGTGGTCGCCGAGGCGGTGCCCGTAGGGCGGATTGGCGACGACGAAGGCCCCCTCGGCGCGGCCGGGCCATGAGCGGAAGTCGGCGGCGGTGATTTCGACGGGGGCGTCGGGAAAGTGCTGGCGGCGTATGGACTCGGCGACGGCGCGGGTGGGGCCGTCGTTTTCAAGCCCCGTGATGCGGAAGCCGGCGGGCGGGTTGCGGCGGGCGGCGGCGAGGATATCGCGCTCGGCGGCGTGGAGTGCGGGGTCGTAGTCGAAGAGGGATTCGAAGGCGAAGCGGCGTTCGAGATTGGGGGCGATGTCGGCGGCGAGCATCCAGCCTTCGAAGAGGAAGGTGCCGGAGCCGCAGAGCGGGTCGAGGAGGGGCACGGTGCCGCCCCAACCGGCGAGGCGGAGGATGCCGGCGGCTAGATCTTCCTTGAGGGGGGCGAGCCCGTGGGCGGCGCGGTAGCCGCGCTTGAAGAGGGGTGTGCCGGAGGTGTCGAGGCAGAGAGTGACGCGTCTGCCGTCGAGGTGGGCGACGATGTGAATGTCGGGATCGCGCTTGTCGATGGAGGGCCGGGTACCGCCGGTGAGCTTGCGGAAGGTGTCGACGATGCCGTCCTTGATGCGGTGGGTGACGTATTGGGTGTTGGTGAGGGCATCGGAGCCACCGTTGACGTCGATGCGGACGGTGCGGTCGACGGGGAAGAGCTTGTGCCAGTTGGTCTTGCGCGCCTGGTAGTAGAGCATGTCGTAGTTGCGCGCGTTGAAGGTGCGGATGGGCAGGAGCACGGCGATGGCGGAGCGCAGGGCCATGTTGGCGCGGTAGACGCCCGCCTGATCGGAGCGGAAGAAAACGGCGCGGCGGCCGGTGCGCTCGACGGTGATGCCGAGGGCGCGCAGCTCGTCGGCGACGACGCGTTCGAGGCCGGCGCGGCAGGTGACGAGCCCTTCGAGGTCAGGGGCGCTGCCGGAGGGCGGAGGGGGCGGGTTTTTCATACGGCAGGCCTGTCAACCGGCGAAGCGGGCCTCGAAGCGCTCGAGGACTTGCTCCATATCGGGAACGAGGTTGTGGCGGCGTGCTTTTTCGAGCGGGAGCCACGCGTAGTTGATGTGTTCGCGGCGGTTGAGGCGGATTTTCGGGCGCTCCGTGAGCCGGGCGCTGTAGAGGTGGTAGACGAAGTCGAACTCCGGATAGCGCACGGCGAGGGTCTCGCGGAAAGTGAAGGCGTCTTCGGGCAGGTCGATGCCCGTTTCCTCCCGCACTTCGCGGCGCACGGCGGCGGTGCGGTCCTCGCCGGGGTCGATCTTGCCGGTGGGGCAGCCCCATGTGCCGGGGTGCAGCGTCTCGGGCGCGCGGTGGAGGAAGAGATAGGCGTCGCCCTCGCGCACGAGGCACGAGACCGCTTCAAAGTCCGGCTCAAAGTCCGGCGGTGGCTCTTCGAAAAGCATGGGCGAATCCATAGCAGAGGGCGGAAGTCCGTGCCAAGAGCCGTCTTGTGCCGTTTTGCGGCGGAAATGCGCCGCTGACGCCGTGCCGGTTGCGCGGGGCGGACTGGGACGACAGCGATGGATGGCTAAGATCGCTTGAACTGAAGAACGATGGAATGTCCGCCTACGGGAGTGGAAGCGGCCAATTGACCCTTGCTCGGGACCGATAAGCCCAAGAAAACGGCGCTTCTGTGGATACCAGCTCATTCGCGCCCGTCCTGTTTCCGCAAATTCCTGGAAAATAAATTTGCATACCACATGCAGTCCGTCTAACTGAAGAAAACTGACAGAGCAATTTCTTGAAGAAATTTGGCTTGTGTTCGGGTTCCGGATGCTCCAAGGTTTTTCCAAGATGGGAGAAATCAGAATAAAACGTGAGGACGGACCGGCGGTATATCATGTGACATCGCGGGTGATTCAGAAGCGGCGGTTGCTGTTGGAGGGGCAGCGGGAGGTGTGGGTGGCGGCGCTGCACCGTGCGGCGGAGTTCAGCGGGGTGGAGGTGATCACGTATTGTGTGCTGGAGACGCACTTCCATATTCTTGTGCGCATCGATCCGGCGGCGCGGCATTGCGACGACGCCACCCTGGTGCGGCGCTACCGCGCGCTTTACGGGACTTCACGCGCGCAGTGGAGCGGGCTCAACGCGGACGAGCTGGCGCACGCGCTGGCGAACGATCCGCCGGAGACGGCGGAGGCCCTGCGGGAGCGGCTGCGTCGGCGCATGGGGGACATTTCGGAGTTCATGCGCACGTTGCGGCAGCGCTACACGCGGTGGTTCAACCTCGCGCACGGGACGGCGGGGACACTGTGGGCGGAGCGCTTCGGCAGCGTGCT
>SKLD01000536.1 GCA_007123395.1 Opitutales bacterium | reverse complement strand
TGGGCCGCCACCTTTGCGTCGGCCGGGAGGCGGGCGCGCGGAGGTTCGCGCCACCGGTTCTGTTCCCCGCGTCGGCGGCGATCCCAGTTTTGAGGGCATCTTTCTTACAATGTAGAATCAAGAAAGGCAGCTGGAAAAAATCCCACGATTGGGGCGCCCGGGAAGCGCCGCGAATGGATAGATGTCGCCCTTCGTAGCGGCCTGAACGCAGCTGACCGCCGTCAAACCACGAGGTATGCGTCACGCCTGCGTGGGCATGAACGCAGGATCAAAAAGCCACTCGTATGGACTTGATTCAACCGATTCTGTCGAGCGGCATGCAATCGATGAAGTGATCTTCGAAACTTTCGACCTGATTGAGTTCGATGACGCGGATATCCCGGCAGAGCTTGTCGGCAACCGGCCCGGCTTCGGTTTGGAGGACGAGTGACGCGCCCCCGAGCGCGGCATTGCCGATGACGTGAAGCCTTTCGGGCGGCACATCGGGCAACAGGCCCACGGCCATAGCATGCGCGACGTTGAGGTGGTAACCGAACCCGCCCGCTATGTAGATGGTCCGCAGTTCGCCGGGGGCGGTCTCCGCCAGTTCGAGCAGCGTCATGACACCCGCGGCGATGGCGGCCTTGGCTTGGATCAACTCGGCGACATCGGCTTCCGAGACAAAGAGCGGGCCGCTGACCTTGACCAGCCGTTGTAACTCTCCGTCCACTTCGGCGCACTCCACCGCCGGATGGTTTGTATCAAAACGGCCCATCGCGTTAAGAACATCGGCTTTCAGGGCCTCCGCGATGAAATCGACGTATGCCGCGCCCGATATGCCGGTGACCCGGCTGCGCCCGGCCTCGTCAAAACCGGCTTCCCACTCTCCGTCGCGGAGCACGAGACTGGAAATGACGCCTTTGCCCGCGATGGCGCCGCAGTTGAGCCGCCCCCCCTCGAAGGCCGGGCCTGCGGCGGTGGCGGTGGCGAGGTAGCCGTTGCGTGTTTTGAGGAGGATCTCGCCGTTGGTTCCGAAGTCCACGAGGAGGGCCGGGCCATCCTGCTCCAGGATGCCCGAGGCCAACGCCCCCAGCGTGATATCGGCGCCGACAAACGCGCCCGGACTCGCGCCGAAGTGGATCGGAAAGTCCACGGAGAACCCCAGCCCGCGCGAACGGAAGGTTTGCCGAACAAGAAACTCGGGCCGGAACGGGTAGGCGGAAAATCCTCGCAGACTGGCCCCGGCGAAGGCATGGAGCATGACGGTATTGCCGGCTGCGACAGCCTCCGTGATTCGGGAGGGATCGACGGACGCTTCCGCGCAGAGAGTGTGGAGCAAAGGCTCAAGGGTGTCCACCACGAGCGCGGATCGCAGGACCGGGCTGGCGCCGCCGAGCCCGACGGCATGGTCAATACGCGAGAGCACATTATCACCGAACCGGCACTGCTCATTGGCAGCGGAAGCGTGGGCGAGGCATGTGCCGTCGGTGAGGTCCCACAACGCGGCGGCCACGGTCGTCGTCCCGATATCGAGCGCAAGGCCGATTCCCGGGCGCGGCTGCGGCGCGTGGCGGCGGGTTCCGATTTCGAAGGTACTGACCCCGTTCAGACGGTTGTCGCGGAAAGAAGCATCGGGAATGGATACTGAGCCCACGGCACCCGTTGCAATCTGGCACGCCTGCAACATCCGTCCGTCCGCCTCGACAAGGCAGCCGCGGCACAGCCCGCGTTCGCCGCACCGCGTGTTGAGGGGAAAGTGCTCGCGCTCCAGCCATGACGACAGCGGGAGACGGGCGGCGTCCGGCGATGCCTCGCGGCGGTGCCTGCGTCCGTCCGGTGTTGTGATATACAAGGCCATGATTCCTGCCTCAAGGAACGGCGATGAGGTTGCCGGAGCTGTCCGCTCCGATCCGCTGCCCCGGCGGAACAACAAGAAAGCGCGGCGAAGCCCAACGGCCCCGGACAAGATCTTCGAGAAAGGTCGGGTCGCCCTCCAGTTCACGGTAGGCCCAGCCGAGGTGCGCCGCACAATCCCGGCAGTAGCGCTTTGCCGCCGGCCGGTCAATGATCGAGATGTAGGCGGCGCAATTGTGGTGGGCAAAAGCTTCGCGGTCGGCGTCGATGAGTTCCTCCATCATCTCCTCGTCGTCGCCGAAGCGTTCGCCGTAGAGTTCGCGCAAATGCCGCTCCCGGTCGGGACCGGGCACACGCTTTTCCCGCACCCAGCCGGGCGAGTAGAAGTAGGTACCGGGGTTCTCCTTTAAGACGGCGTCGTGGCGGGACCGCCCGCCGAGCATAACCGAGATGCAATCGTGCGCTTGGGGCAGCACGAGATGGCAGCGGTCAGAACGCACGCCGAGCAGCCCGTTGCCGCAGCGCCCGTAGGCCAACGCGATGTGCGTGACCGCCGGATCGGCGGCGAGTTCGGCAATAACCCCCTCGACAGTACGCCGGAGACGGTCGGGGTCATCGTGCAGGCCCATCTCAAGGTAGCGGATGCAAGCCCACGGCGGATCACGGGCGCCTAGATACTCCAACTCTTCCTGGAAAACATCGCAGGCAACCAACGCATACCAAGGAGACTTTTCTGCAGTCGTATCAGGCATGGACTAACGCCAAGACTTTGCTCATGATCGTTTGCTCGCATCCGGGAACAGAGAGAACATCACATTCCGTAGCAAGAATGAAAGGATGCCCGGTGGCCCGCATGGCCTCGAGAAGCTTCCGGCTTTCCAATGTAACCATCTCTGCCGTCATTTCTGTGTCTGTGTAGAATTTTTTCGAGGGCAGATTGCCCATGATAACGGTTTTCCTGTCGATAAGACCGGCTATCTCCGGAAGATTGCA
>SKLD01000408.1 GCA_007123395.1 Opitutales bacterium | reverse complement strand
GTGACGAGCCACAACAACGGGCATCTCACGACGGCGGAGTTCACGCATGTGTCCGGGTTCGGCGCCGCTGGCAACTTCGGGCCGATGGTGGACGCGGGCGGCGACCTCGCCGAGGTGGTGGCCGGGGAGCCGGCGACGCTCGCGGGCACGGTGAGCGACGACGGTTTGCCCGATCCGCCTGCGGCGGTGTCGAGCCTGTGGGTCCATTTCGATGGTCCGGGTTCGGCGGTCTTCGCCGAGGCGTCCTCGCCGCAGACATCGGTGGTCTTCGATTCCGTCGGCACGCATGTGCTCCGTCTGCTTGCCGACGACGGGGAGGTGCGCACCTTTGACGAATCGCTTGTGACGGTGTCGGGCGGAGATCTTTCCCCCGCCGAGAGCTGGCGGCAGGCATGGTTCGGCACGGCCGCCGACATTGGCGACGCTGCCGACCTTGCCGATCCCGACGGCGACGGGGTGCCCAACCGGCTTGAGCGTGCTTTCGGCGGCAATCCCCTCGAAGCGTCGCGCGCCGTGCTGCCCGCCATCGGCGTGGTCGAGGAAGAGGGCGAGCGCTACCTGAGCCTGACCTACCGCCAGCGCATGGGCGGCAGCGGCAGCGTGGGTGTGGACTACACGGCGGACGGCCTGATGTACACGGTCATGCACAGCGATGATCCGGGAAGCGGCTGGGATGTGGCCCCGACCGTCGTGCTCGCTCTTGTCGAGGACAGCCCCGCGGCGGGGATCGCCACCGTCACCGTGCGTCTCAACGTCCCGGTGGGCGAGGGCGGCAAGCAGTTCCTGTCCCTCCGCGTGGATGAATCGCCATAGCGCAAAGTAGCGTGAAGCTTCAGCGAGCGCCGCCGTTGAAAGGCCCGGATGTCGCGGGCGCGGCCGGTGCGCGGCTCGGACGGAGCCGCGCCCTCCACGGTTGCTTCGTCCGGCAGGCGTTGGAGGGCGCACCTCCGCGTGCGCTGAATGCGGTTGGTGGGGTCGGGTGAAAGCCGAAGGCTTTGGAGCGCGAAAACGCTCCCCTCGAACCATTTCAAAGTTGCCGCCTTGCCCGCGTCGGGTTAGGATGCCCATATGAAAAAAATTGCGGCATTCGCTCTGGCAGGCGCCGTTCTCGCCGCCGTGGTCTTGTGGTGGAGATTGCCTCTAACGCACCAAGATGAGGTTGTTCCCGATCCGCCCGTTACGGGGGAGGCACCCGAACGCGCCGTGCCCTCGGAGAGCGCGTTCCGCGCGGTTGAGTCAACGCCCGCCACTCTCTTCGGACACCCTCCGGGGCTTACTCTTGAGGAACAGAATGAACTCCGTGGGCGGGAGATAATGGAAAACGTGCCGGCCGAGGTCATTGAACACGCGCGAACGGAGGGCTTTCCTTTCACAGGCGTAGTTGTGCGCGTGGTGCCGGAGCATGGATTTTGGCTCGTGGCGCACGATCCGGTCGATGCTTACATGTGGGCGGCCGAGAACCGTCCCATTCATCCGGAGGATCCCGCCCGGTTGCATGACTTCGGTCCCGGCGATACTCTCCGGGGATACGTTTTTCACGGGGAAGACCGCTATCTGCTGCGTCTCCCATAGCGCCGCTTTCTTGACGGCTCCGCTTCTTCTACCGGGAACGCCAAACAGCTTTATCAAAATCTTGCCGCGGACGGATGTTTTTTGGTTGCCAAGATCCGCTGCGCAAGAAGACTCCATTCGGTTTTAGCGTTTCTCACCCCATAATCCTAAAGACAGATGAACCAACTCAAGAAAATCCTCATCGCAGCTCTTATGCTGCCCTGTGTTTCTCTCCCGGCCAACTCCTTCCTCTTCGCTTTTGAGCGGGGAATCGGTGGTGGCAGTGCCGGTGATCCCGCCGCCACTCCGGCCTCTGCCGGATGGACCGTTCTCGGTGGCTCCGACGCGATTGCCTTGGACTACGACACACCCGATATGTTTTCCGCAGTCAGTGAAGGCCCGGGGTCCAACGCATACCGTCCTCAGTTGAGTGACTGGAACTGGGGCTTTCTCTATTTTTCCGGTCGCAACGGATCGCCCGCTCCCGAGGTTTTCTTTTCCTTCACCAACGTCCTAAGCACAACGAGCCAAGGCATCACCGGCTTTGACGGCTCCATGCAAAACGAGTGGCTCACCGATGCCGCCCACTCGCTCGAAGGGCGCACGTTTTCCGACCTGCAATCGCTCTCCGTTTATTCCAACCCGCGGGCGACCGAGGGTATCTCCCATCACTTCGCCATCGAAATCCCCTCAGGCTGGGTTGTGGCCGGCGAGGTCTTTGCTCCGTCGGCGACAAACTGGAACAATTTTTACCTCCTCAACGATCCCCAGAACGCGACTTGGCTGGGTGGTTTTTACGACGCCGACGCCGGCACCCTCGCCACCAGTCCCGTCGGCCTTTCCGAGGTTTCGATTTCCGGTGACACTCCCGTTCTTGGCTACGGCATCCTCACGTTCACGGGAGATGCGGTCGGCACAAACGATTCGTGGGTGCGTTTCGATGACTACCTCGTCACGGCGATTCCCGAGCCCTCCACATGGGCAGCCTTGCTCGGCCTTGTCGCTCTCGCGGTGGTGGCGGCACGCCGCCGATTCCGCCCCTGAAGCACGCCGCTTCCACGTGATTTCACTGTTTGTGCAGGTTGGCAGATAGCCGTAGGTTTCCTGCTATGTGGTTTAACGCGGGCCCGCCCGGGAGGTTGGCGCGGTGGACGGTTCAGGCTGCAGCGATGGCCCGACGGCAAGTGCCGAACCGCTCGCGGGGCTCCCTGAACAGGCACGCTGGATTGGGAGCTTGCGCCCCGGCGTTCGACAAAAAATGTCTCAGCTGAGACATTTTTTG
>SKLD01000078.1 GCA_007123395.1 Opitutales bacterium | reverse complement strand
ATCACGATGGATTGGGGTGTTCCGACAATCCGCACGGCCGCGGGATGCTCCGCACCTTACGCGTTGCCCCGAAAATGGGGCGGCCATGTCGGTTCCGGGATCGGCGGGCGGCGTATGGAGCGGGCTTATTCAACGGTTGGAAATCGAGGCGCTTGTCGGCGCGGACCTTCGCTCCACTCTGGCAGTCGTTTTCGCAGAAATGCGTGGACGCGGCCGCTTCGGCCGTCAACCCGCAACTATGCATCTCCACCTTCTCTCCGGCGACTCTTCCATCCGGACAATCCTCAAAAGAACCTACTGACATGAAGACTCCTCGACTCCTCACCGCGTGGCTCGGCGCCCTGCCTCTCGTATTCGCGCCCCTCACCGGCTTCGCGCAAACCGTCCTCGAAGACTTTGAAGGTTTTCCGTCCGGCTCCCAATCGGCCAACTTCGCCGGATCGTTTACGATCATCGACGGCGGCGAAATCTTCGGCACGGGCAACGCCGCCCGCATTGACGCCGGGCCCATGCAGCACCGCTTTGCTTGGACGGGCGAGGCCAACCCGCTCATGACGGTGTCCTTTGATTTCTACAACGAGAACGAAGTCTCGGAAGACCAAGGTTTTCGTTTCGCCTTCAATCTCAACGCCAGCAACATGATGGCGGGGACAAACAACATTGTCCGTTTCGCCATGCGGCCGAACGGCACGTTTGCCATAGAGCGGGCGCAGAACACCGTCCTCACCGACGAAGAGATGCCCTTTGAGACGCCGATGACAATCCATCTCGTCTTCAACGGCTCGAACAATGCCGTGCCCAATTACTTTGAAGACTTCAGCATCGGAGCGCGCAGCATCGACGTGTGGCGGGAGATCGAGGGCGAGATGACCCATATCGGTCAGGCCGAATTCGGCGATGGAACAGAGGATGCCGCACTGCGGTTCATCGGATTCACTACCCCGACCGCCTACGCCAGTGACGGGTTTATCGTCGACAACCTGCGCTGGGCCGAGGGCCTGCGGGGCTTTATTCCGGAGGAGCAAAACATCGAGGCGGAGATCTCCGCAAATGTGCGGGGTGTCCCGACCGGAGGCACGGTGCGTCTCGACTTTGGTATGAGCGGAACTCCCGAAGGCAGCACCTTCGAAATCACAGCGGATCAACCCGTGGAGTTTATCAACGGCGCGCGAGGCGGCGCACCGGTCGAGAGCGGCACGACCGACGTCATCGTGAACGCGCCCGACCATACGAGGGTGAACTTTACCCTGACTCTCTTTGACGCCAACGGTAACGGGATCACGACCCGCACGGCCTCTGTCATGAGTTTTGATTTCGACCGTCCGAGTCCTTTCCCCCACCCCTCCATCCTGAACACGCAGGTACAACTGGAAGCCATGCGCACCACCGTGCTGAGCCGCCCGGATTCGGTGGCGGGCCGGGAATGGACCAAACTGCGGGCGCGTGCGGATGCATCCCTCGATTACCAGCACCGTCCGCAAACGACTGTTTTCGTGACCGCCGCAGGATCCAATCCCAGTGAGGACGCTTTTCGCCAGGATGCCCACGCCGCCCGCAGCCACGCTTTGCAATGGGTCGTGACGGGCAACACGGCCCACCGCGACAAGGCTATGGAAATCCTCAGCGACTGGGGAAACGCTTTTGAGGATGTGCAGATCGAAGGCGGCGGCATTGCCGACCAGATCTATCTGGAGAGCGCTTGGGCGCTGCCCCTCTGGGCGGCAGCGGCCGATATCATACGCTATTACAACGGCGGCGAGGCCAATTGGGATAAAGCCGACATGGCGCAATTCGCCGCCTACCTCCACACCCTCTACGAGGAGTCCTACAAAATCCGCTTGCGCCCCAGTACCCGCGACTATTCATCGATCGGCACCGGCTACCACAACTGGGCAGTTTCGGCAAATTGGGCCATGATGGCCTACGGTGCGTGGAGCGGTCACCTCGAGAAGTTTGAGGAAGGCTTGGACAATCTCTTCTTCATTCTCGATGATTTCAGCCTCCCAACAGGCGAGATCAATGAGACCTGCCGAGACGCATGGCACCCGCAGTATTCCATCGTGAGCATCACGGATGCCGCCGAGTTGGCCTACACGCTCGGTTACGATGATCTCTACATGGCTGCCTTTGATGGTCAGGCGACGCCGCGGCTGGCTGTCATCCTTGAGTTTTTCGCCAACCTCATGCTCGGCCGCATGCCCGATCCCTGCTCACCGAGTCAGAATTACCGGAATCAACAAATCCGCGCGGCCAATTACGAGGTTCCCTACAACCACTACATCAACCGCATGGGCGCCGAATACCTGCCTACCTTCCAAGAGATGGTGGAAACCGCATGGCGCGACATCGCCCGCCAGACCGAGCAGTTCCTCTATTGGTCGATGCTCACGCACGGACTGGAATCTTCCGGAGTCCAGTTTTGGTACGACACGTTCGCCCTTGATGGCGTTGCCGAGACTTACGACTGGATGCATTCCCTCTTCGTCGAAAATGCTCCTTGGGTCTACAGCTTCACCCTCCAGAACTGGATTCTCATGCCGGATGAGCTGATGAGCGAAGAAGGCGCGTGGATGTATATTATGCGGTGAGGCATGTGGGGTATTCCGCGACATGGCGATGCATGCTCTTCTCCATCAAAAATCACACCTCAACAATCGACAATCGAAAATCGGATCGAAGCCCAATCGATTGATGATTGCGGATTGGTGATTGTTGATTTTTGATGTGGCTGGCGCGGGGGTTTCCGGCTCTGGCGGCGATGCATTTTCTTCTCCTTCAACAATCACACCCCAACAATCGGCAATCGGCAATCGGATCAAGGCTTATGGGATTGATTGATGATTGAGGATT
>SKLD01000050.1 GCA_007123395.1 Opitutales bacterium | reverse complement strand
TGATATTCAGGTCGTCGCGCAGGGCGTAGGCTTGGCCACCGATCATGAGCCCGTGCTCTTCGTTCGGATTGTAACCGGGGGCGGCGGGATCATTCTGCACGTAGATGTGTCCGGCGGCTTCGAGGTTGGTCAGCGCGCCGCTGCCGTCGTTGCTGGCGAGGACAATTTCGCGCGGGCTGGACGGCCATTCAATGGTGTAGTGACCGACGACCGACGGCCAGTAGACGGGGCGGAACCCCTGCGCCAGATTCGGTTGGTTGGAACGGAACCACCAGATTTCGAGTTGATTGCGCCCGGGAATGGCGTTGACCGGTATAATCGCCCCCTTGTTGGCCGCTTCAAAGCCTTCCTCAAAGGGATCGAAGTAGGTGAAGGGATTAAACGAATCGCCGCTTTGCACGCGGATGTGGCCGGCCCAGTAAGGTTCGCCCGGTTGCGGGGGCACTTCGCCGCCGGGGGCCTCAATACGCTGCGCGACGGCGACGGTCTGCTCAATGACCCGCGGAGCCGCGAGGAAGTCCGTGAGGACGAAGCGTTGCTCGACCGGATCCCATGCGCTGAGCATCTTGGGCGGCTCCTCGCCGTCCGGACCCGGCGGCACGCCGAGCCGCTGGGCGAGCGTGCTCGCGGCGCTGAGATTGCCCGCGCTGTCGACTGTCAACTGATCGGCATACCATGAGAAAACACGCTCGAAGCGAATGTGCTCGCCCGAGGTAAAGCGCAACAAGGTACGGTGCGCGGGATAGTCGGCGGTCAGCCACGTGTAGAAGGCAAAGGTTTCCGTGAGCTTGCCGCGCGGCTGGTCGAGGGGATCCTGATACTCGATAATGGGCACGTTGTCCATCGGCATCTCGATCGCCGTGTCGCGCGCTTCCTGCTCCGTCGCGACAGGCGGGCGCATGTAGTGGCTGTATTTGCCGATGTCATCCGGCCACTCCATGTCGTAGCGGACAAACCGGTAGGGCCAGCGCAAGCCTTCGACGCCTTCCTCGGTCCAGTGCATGAGGAAGTCGTTGAGGTTGCGCGTTTCGCGGATGGCATAGAGCCGTGGCCACGGGCGGCCTTCCGTAAAGTGCTGGAAAACGAAGTCTTGGTCCGTGGCGCGGGCAAGCAGCCGGGGGGCGAGGTGGCTGTCGTCGGGCACGCCGTCCGGCCACGCGTGCAGGCGTTCGCCGAGTTCGACGGTGACATCGGCGGGATTCACCCGGCGCACGACGTCGATGATCTCCGAGCCGAGGTGCTGGCGGCGGTCGCCTTCCAATACGTCGCCGAGCAGTTCGAGGAAAATGCGCCCCTGCCAGTTAAAGGCATGGATCGAGCCGGTGTCGGGGTTATAGAAGATCGTCCGCTTTTCGGTGAAATTCTCGCCCCCGCCGGGCGGCACCGGTTGTGAGCTGCCGGGATCCTCGTAGGCCTCGTCGACGGTCTGCGGAAAGAGTTCGGAGAAGACGAAATTGACCGTCACCCCCTCGGGGACGTTGACCGTCACGCCCGATCCGCGGAAGAAACCCTCCGTCCAATACATGCGCCGGGGCGGCTTCACCGGACTGCCGGAGACAAGGTAACTCTGCCGCAACAGCGGGTAGACCCGCCCGTCGATGATGGCGAAATCCGGATTGCCCTCGTAGGCGGAAACGTCGGCGCCGGGTATGGCGGCGGTGCGCCGCCACGTGACCTCGATAGGCCCGGGACGGTTGGCGAAGACGGCACGGGCGTGGCGGCTCCAGTAGTAGGGCGCGCCAACATGATTGCCGCCGGAAACATTGTCCCAATACGGCTCGCGCTGCCAATACTCATCCGGCGGGATGCCGACGAGCGGTTCCTCGTCGATGTCGACTTCAGGCAGGGCGATCATGCTGCCGAAGAGCAGTTCCACGCGTCGGCTTATGTAGGGGGCGCCAACCTGCGCCCTTGCGATGTGGATGCGCGTCGCCTCGGGGCCTCCGTTGGGCAGGACATCCTGGGCGTAAACAGCGTAGCTCGCATAACCGGTCGCACCCGATGCGGGGCCGGGCCGCGTGCGCACAACCGCGCCCACGGAAACGAAGCCCTGAAACTGTCCCACCGTGGGCTCGGCCGAGGTCAGCCCGCGGTCCGCCTGCTGCGTGGGCGTATCGAGACGCCCGTCCGAACCCGGCGGATCGCCTTCGACGTTGGAGAGGGGCTTGCCCGACGGGGAGAGGTGGTTGAGCGGGGTCTCCTGCTGGCGGATTTCGAGGGGCAGGGCTTGGCCCGCGGCGAAGGGAGCGGCGAGAAAAGCCGCCGCCCCGGCGAAGAAAACGGCGGTGAAGTGGCGGTAGTTCATGTTGGGTGCTCCATGGAAATCCGGATGCCGTGGCCAAAGGCTCATTGTCCGGCGCTTTGCGCTTCGAGCAGGGCGGAAACCGCTGCCTGCAAGTCCGCCACAGTTTTCCGCAGGTCGGCGATCTCGGCTGCCTGTTCCCGGACGGTTTCGTCCAGTGCCTTGATCGCTACCAAAGCCACGCCACTCATGTCGTTCACGTTAATGGCGGTATTGCTGCTACTGAGCCCGAAGGCCTCATAGAAGTCTTCCGCCATCGGTCCGATGTGACGCGATCCGTCCCCTTCGATGTAGCTCCATTCGCTGACGGGCAGCTCCCGTAACTGATTCAAAACCGAGAGTGCATCGACTGCTGCAAAGTTCTCCTTCGTCTCGCGCGAGCTGCCGGTCAAATGGCCGAATGTGGCGAAGCTCCAGCCATTAACTTGAAAAATTCCATGAGGAACAGCACCTACTCCGTGCACATCCACCCGGTTAAAACTCCACCGCAGGGGAATGGCGAAGGTCCCGCTTGAAAGATTGCTGACACCCAGGCCGCCGCCCGAGTTGC
>SKLD01000468.1 GCA_007123395.1 Opitutales bacterium | reverse complement strand
GCGCGTGGAGTTCGTCGCGCGCGTTCTCGAAGCGCTCGAAGTTTGTCGCGCCGTTGCCGTAAGTGGACATGTCAATGACATTGTCCCAGCGAACGTCGTCCGTCCACAGAGGATAGTGGCCGGAGCCGTAGTGCGCGGCCACGGGGTTGTCCGTGGGCAGATGCGCCTGCAGCAGGCTGGCAGCGATGAAAGGGGCAGCCGCCATGAAAGAGAGAAGGCGTCGGGAAGGAGGAAGGGTGACTTTCATAGTTGAAGAGGGGTTGAAGGACAAATCAAATACGGTTGAAAACATGAGAGCAATTATAGCGAAGTCCTCTGATAAAAACTACCCGGAATCTTGTTTTTTTTTACCCAAAATCCGGACAAGAGTGACGCTCTTTGACAGCGTGCAAAGCGCTTTCACTGGAATTACGGCTCAGAGATTCGCGCCGTTTGCTTCTATAAACTCCCGGTACAAGGACGCGGTAGCCTTCGGCCCGCTCGAAATTGTCGTCGGATGTGTTGTCATAAAAGTGTTGGGAAAACGCCGCGTGAAATGGGCAAGGGGAATCCGCGAAAGGAGGACGCCCGCCCTACTCCTTCACACCCCCGCTGGTGAGGCCGAGGATGAACTCGCGTTGGAGGTAGAAGAACAAGCAGGCGGGCGGAAGGATGGCGAGGAAGGTGCCGGCGAGGAAGACGCCGTATTGGTTTTCATATTGCCCCACGAAGTGCTGCAGGATCACGGGCAGCGGCATCTTGTAGGTGGACTGCAAAAAGACGTTGGGGGCGATGAAGCTGTTCCATGCGTTGAGGAAGACGACCAGACAAAACGCCCCCGTGATCGGGCGCACGAGCGGGAGGGCGATCTCATACCAGATGCGCAGTTCGGAGGCCCCGTCGATCCGGGCGGCGTCGAAGAGTTCCTTGGGCACGCGCATCATGGCCTGCCGGTAGAGGAAGATGCCGTAGGCCCCCACCGCGCCCGGCACGAGGAGGGCGAAGTAGGTGTCCATCCAACCGAAATTCACGACCATGCGGTAGACCGGCGCGAGGAGGAGGATGGGCGGGATCATCATCGACCCCAGCACGAGAAGAAAGAGCGCCTGCCGCCCGCGGAAGGAATACACCGCGAAGGCAAAGCCCGCCATGGAGCAAAAGGTCACCTGCAAAAGGGTCTGCGCGGTGGCGAGAAAGACCGAGTTGAAAATGTAGAGAAAAAAGGAATACGTGCCGTGCACGGTCTCCTGCGGGGCGAGGAGGGTGCGCAGGTTGGAGAGGTTGATCGTCTCGGCCGACCACTCCGCGAAGGGCGGGAGGAAGACGTATTCGTTGAGGACGGAGGGATCCTTGAAGGTGGCGAAAACGAGCCAGACGAAGGGCGAGAGGATGAGGCAGGAGACGATGATGAGGACGGACCGCCGCGCGAGGTTGGCGGCGGCGGTCGCGCGCCCCGCGAGCACAAGGCCCATGAGGATCGCGAGAAGAAGGAGCAGGGCGACGTGGAGAAGGTTCATTAGTGATCTCCTCCTTTCGAGACCTTGATCTGGACCATGGAGATGGTGAAAATGGCCATGGCGAGAATCCAGCCGACGGCCGCGCCGAGGCCAAGGTCGCCCGAGACAAAGGCGTGGTTGTAGAGATACATGACGAGGGTGAGCCCGGCGTTGTCGGGCCCGCCCGTTCCCTGCAGGAGCGCGAAGGGCAGCTCAAAGAGCTGGAAGGAGCCGATCGTGCTCATGATGACGACAAAGACCGCCACCGGCTTGATCGCGGGCACGGTGACGTGGAGGAAGCGCTGCCACGGCCCGGCCCCGTCGACCCGCGCCGCATCCATGAGATCCTGCGAGACCGATTGGAGGGCGGCGAGGAAGTAAATCATGTTGAAGCCCACATACATCCACAGGGCGGTGAGGATGATGGCGGGCAGGACGAAGGCGGGGTTGGAGAGCCAGTTCACCTCGAGGCCCCAGCCCGTGAGGTATTGCAGAAAGCGGTTGATCATGCCGAAGCGCGGCGTGAAAAGCACGGCGAAGAGAATCCCCACAAAGATCGGGCCCACGAGAAAGGGCGAAAAGATGATGAGACGGAAGAAGCCCTTCGTGCGGTCGCCCTTGGCGTTGAGAAGCATGGCGAGACCGAGCGAGAGGGGCAGTTGCAGGAAGATGGAAAAGGCCGCGAAGATGAGGGTGTTGCGCGCCGCCCGGTAGAAGAGCGGATCGGAGAGGACGAACTGGAAATTTTCCCAGCCGATCCACTCCACCGCCAGCGCGCCGCTGCTCTGCTGAAAAGCCATGACCCCGGCGAGGATCACGGGATAAAAAAGAAAGGTCCCCATCACCGCGATCGTGGGCAGAAGGAAAAACCACGCCGGGCTGAAATGTCGGGTCAAGGCGCCGTTCACAGCCGTTCCTCCTCGCTGAGAAAGCGGTCGCGCTCGATCAGTTGTTCGATGTCGCTTTGGATCACGCCCAGCTCCTCCATGACGAAGTCGAAGCGCGCCTCCGCATCGAGGTGGCGGGCATGGCGGCGCAGGCGGGCAAGGACGTTGGCGATGCGGTCGAGAGCAAGGCCATAGAAAGGCGAGGGATGAATCACGGGCACGTCTCCCGCCACCTCGATGAAGCGGCGCCCCAGTGGCTCCTGCCAGAAGGCGTTGACCTGATCGAAGACGGGCAGATCCCATGCCCCCGCAAAGGGCGGGATGATGTTCGTGCGCCGGAAAGAGCTTTCCAAAAGCGTCTCATCCAAGGCGAGGAACTCGGCCAGCCGCCATGCCATCTCCGGGTTTTCCGATTGGCGCGAAATGAACATGCCCGTGCCCCCGAAGGTGGAGGTGCGCCCGCCCCCTTCTTCCCAAGCGGGCAAAGCCATCAAGCCGAACTTCCCCGCCATCCCCGGCATGTCCATCTCGATCTGCCGCGTGCGCCAGTCGGGCACCATGATGAAGACCACCAGATCGCTCGTCAGGGCCTGCGCCAGATTTTGCCCCCAGCCGGCCGGAAAACTGATGCGGTTCGCGCCCGTCGTCTGCTCATGATACCACACAATCAAATCCGCCAAGTCCGCGTTGTGCATGAGCGGGCGGCCGCGCGCGTCGAAGAGGTCGATGCCGCGCTGCGCGATGAGGATCTGCGTCAGCTCCGGATTGCCCGTGAGGCTCATATCGATGGCGTAGCGGTCGATGATGCCGTTGCCCGTGAGATCGGCCACGATCTTCTCGCGCGCCACCGCGACAAAGCGCTCCCATGTCGTCAGCTCCGCCGGGTCGATGCCCAGTTCCGCCAGAATGTCGCGGCGGTAGGCGAGCATGACCGGATGCACATCCTTGGGCACACCGAAATGCCGCCCCGCGCGCGTCCACAATTCCAAGCGCCCCGGCGCGAACTGGTCGATCAGGCCGGTGGCCTCCAAGCGCTCATTCAGGGGCTCGAAGGGCACGAGATCCAGCGGCCCCCGCACCAGCGCGCCAAACTGCGAACGCTCGAACTCCACCAGATCCGGCATCGGCAACCCCGCGATGCGGATGGCCTGCAGGCGGTTGCGCAGGGAGTTCCAGTTGAGGAGCGTCATGTGTACGCGCACGCCCTCCTCCGCCTCAAATTCCGGCAGGACCGCGCGGTAGCGCTCATAGTGCGCCCGCGAGAAGACGAGAAAGTGCAGATCGGGCGGTGGCGTGGCGGCGAACTGCGCCCGCTGCACACCGATATAGCCCGCCGCCACGGCCACCATGACCACCAGCGTCAAAATCACTTTACCGGGAGGGAAATACATTTCGAGAGAGAGCCTAAGATGAAGGGGAAAGAAAATGGGGCCGCGCTCGCAATGCAGCCAATGCCAACAGCGCCACGGACACAACGAAGCGTTTCCTATCAAGCGTTCATGGCAAGACAAAGATGGGGGAAGTTCGGTGGTGTGCGAGCTTGGAGACGGTCTCGGAATTCAAGCGACAGGGTGACGGCATCGCCCGTCCTTGGACTGCGGCGGCCCGTTGCCGGGCACGGCCAAAGTGTCTTCGACACGGGGCAAGGGGCGGCTCTGCGGAGGGGGCCACGCTGCAGTCTGGGTCTTCAGCCCCGGACACCGAAACGGCGAGCCGCGTCCGACTCCGCCGTCAAGGCTCCCGGCGACGCGGATTGGGGTTGCGCGACGGGCGGCGGGACGGTCAGGATTGCGTCAAACCTTGACCGCAATGAAGAGTCTGCCCCGCAAGAAGCGCGTCTGCGTGAGTCTCCACACCGCTTACGAGCACGAGCGTGGGATTTTCTGGGGTATCCGGCGTTTCGCGCACTTGCGTCCGGACTTTCAGTTTTTGCTCATCAGCCAAGCGGGCAAAGTAGCTTCGGAGATCGAGCGGGTCGAGGATGTGGACGGGGTTATCGGCTATTTCGCGGCGGAAGGGTCGGAAACCATGCATCTGGACCGATTTGAAACTGACGGAAGTCGCCGCCGCCGCCGGCTACGGGGACAGCCGCATGCTCAGCGTCATCTTCCGGCGCGTCACGGGCGAAACCCCCTCCGGATTCCGCAAAAAGCACCGTGCGGAGTCGCCCACGGATTGGTGAGTCCATCAGAACCGCGCCGCTGCGAAAATGGCGGGCCCCCGGCACATCGAACGCACCGCGCGCTGACCCCAGAGTGGCGGGGGGCGCGACGAAGGGAAACTCGAACTAGTCGGCCACTTCGATGCGGAGGCGGAGGAAGGTGGGGGCGTCGGGGCCGAGGGGGGGCTTGAGGCGGAGGGTGACGGTTTCGGTGCCGTCGCCGTGGTTGTGGACGGGACCGGCGAGGTCAAACCATTCCGCGCCCGCGTGCCATGTGCCGGCCTCCAGGGTGCTGGAGACTTCGACATGGTAGGCGATGCCATCGGCGGTGTAGCCCATGCCGGGAGTGCCGAGGCCGCCCGCGCGCTGGCGGTAGGTCAGGGCGAGGTGGCGCTCGGTGCCGATGACTTCCTCGCCAAGGACGGGAACCTGATCCGGCGCGGGAAGGAGCGGGTCGAGGTTGAGGGCGAACTTCACGAGGTTGGGGAGGCCGTCGCCGGAGGGGTTGTCGGCCGGGCCGCGCTGGTGGGGCGGCACGTTGCGGGCGGGATCGGCGATCCAGTTGGCGAAGCTCATCGCGGGCGCAGCCGATTCGACGGTGAGGGCCATGGCGTTGATGGAGGCGACCCAGTTGGCCACGTTGCTGGTAAGGACAACCCGATAGGTTTCCGCGCCGGTGGCGGTGTGCGTGAGGTAGCGGGTGACGCCGGAATCCGCGTTATTGAGGAGGGTGGACGAACCCGGGCCGCCGGGGTTGAAGGCCACGGTGATGTTGCGCCCGGTGCCGGGCCGCCGGATGACCATTTCGAAGGTGACCGTGTCCTCCGGGGCGAAGCCGGTGAACTCGTAGGTCCACGCAGCGCCGCTCTGATTAAAGGCGGGCACATCGCGCTGGGCGCTCACGGCCGGGTTAAACCACGCGAAGGGATTGCCGCCGAAGAAGGACTCAAGGACGACGTCGCCGCCCTGGTGCCCCATGTTGTTGGAGACCGTCGAGGTGGCGGAGAAACGGATACCCTCCGAGGCGTCACCTTCGGTGTCGGCGAGGAGAATGTTGGTGTGCTCCAGCTTGGGCGAATCGGTGCCCATGGTCTGGCGCAAGCGGAAGCTCTGCCATGTGCGGGAGCCGTCGGAGGTGTAGGGCGTATCGCCGAAGCTGAGGAGGTATTGGCGCTCCGAGCGCTGAGGGGTTGTGGCGCCGGCCTGTGCACTCCACGGGCTCATTCCGGCGGCATTGAAGGCGCGCACGCGGAAGGCATAGGAGGTGGCGGGAGCGAGCCCGCCGACGGTGTGGCTGGTGGTATTGGATGGGCGCGTGGCGATGAGGGTGCCATCGGCAAAGGCGATTTCGAAGCCCGCCTCGTTGTCGCTGTTATCCGTCCAGGTGAGCTGGATCTGATTGGGCGAAAGGGGCGTGGCAAAGAGACCGGAGGGCGCGGCGGGCGGGTGGAGGATGCCCAAACTCGCCGTCGCGCTGGTTGCGCTGCCTTCGCTGTTCGTCACGACCACGTAATACCCGCCGACGTCGGTGGTCTGCACGGGATCGATGGTGAGCGTGGCCGCCGTGGCACCGTTGACGACTGTATCGGGATCGCCCACACGGTACCACTGGTAGGTGCCGACGGGGAAAGCAAAGGCGCTGACACTGAAGGTGGCGGTCGTTCCGATGGGCACGATCTGCGGCTGCGGATCTTCGAGGATAATGGGCGGCCCCGGATCGGTGGCGTTTACGGTGACGGTGACGTCGTCGAAGGTGCCCGCTTCGCCGTCGGTGGCGAGCAGGCGGAGGACATAGGTGCCCGGCACGGAGAAGGTCACCACCGGATCCAACGTGTAAATGTCGTTGGGATCGGAGACACCGGGCTGCCCGGGTCCTGATATTCGCCGCCACATGACGTCGAGCACGCCGGCGGGCTGGCCGTCGTCGTCGGCCCAGCCACTGAGCTGCACGGGGGTGTTCTGATTGACGGTGAAGTCGCTGCCCGCGCTCACTTGCGGGGCGGTGCTGCTATTCACCGGAATGGTGACGTGCTGCCATGTGCTGTTCACGACAGTGCTGGTATTGCCACTGCACACCATCATACCCACGAGCACGGTGGGGCCGACCTGCAAAGTGGCGGCATGGATAGGGTCCGTGACCCAGGCACCGCTGCTGTTCATGGTAAACGGCGTGAACACATTGCCCGCGCGGCGGAAGCGTATCCAGCCTTCGCCCGGACTGGCCGGTGCGCCGGGGAAGCCAGACGGCGCCATGTTGGACAAGGCCCGCCAGTTCAGAAGATTCGCATCCTGACTGACGCGGGTGTCCAAAACATGCCGCAAGACCCCGGTGCTTGTGTGCATCCAGGACCCGGCGTTCATGAAGGGACTGCCGGCACTCAAATCGCCACGAACATGCAGAGCGGCCCGGGAGTCGTTCCGCGTCGGGAACGAGGTCAACCGGGCAACGATATCAAAATCGCCTTCGATCTCAGTATAGACAAAGCGGAAGGATTCACTGCCGGGTCCAATGCCGGTACCGTGGCCGCTGACCGCCCAGTTTTCCCCGTCGACGGAGAAGCTGCCGCCGCCAGCGGGGCCGACCGAGCCAAACTGAATGGGATTGAAATGGATGCGCACCCGGACCTCGTCGTAGGCCTCAAACTCGCCGTCGCTCACCGTGACCCGCAGAACGTATTCGCCGTCTGCGGAGAAGCGGGCACCGGTGTCGGCGGCGTTGATGTCATCAAAGGTGACCGTGCCGGGACCGCTTTCCTGGGTCCAGACGAGGGTGAGTTCATCGCCATCGGGATCCCACGGATCGGATTCCAGCCAGAGACCGGCGGCGGTATCGACCAGGTTCACGCTCGGAACCGTGGGCAGCGTGATGAAAACTTCGGGCGCGTGGTTGAGCTGGGCGTCAATCTCTTGAGCGGTGATCTCTCGGAAAAGGCCGTTGTTCATGGTCAGGCGGATCGTGCGCTCGCCGTCGATGGCGTCTTGATCCACCGCCGCGAGGAGTTCGACATACTGCCAGACATCCCAGTTGCTGTCGTTGAAGATCATCGGTGTGCCTCCGCCCACGGTGATGCTGTCGCCGCCGTCGATGAAGTCTTCAGCCGTCACATCGATGCGCACTTCGTCGTAGGGCGGATGGCTGAGGCGTGCGCCGAAGAAGATATGGCCGCCCTCGGGAACGCGGATGAGGTCGGTGGTCGTTTCGATCCGCATACCTTCAAAGGGACGAAGCAGGCCGACGGGGATGGCCCCGATGTTTTGATTGCCGGGGAGGCGCACGCCCACTTGGACAAAGCGGTCGTGCGTCGTCTCGCCGGACTTGTGGAGGACCTCCAGATAATACAGTTCTCCGGCCACGAGGGAGCGGGTGGCGGTGCCATTATTGCTGCTCACGATGAGCTGACGGTTGTGGGGGCTGGCATCGGGGCTGAGCCACACCTGCGCGCTGTTGCGCACGCTGAGATGGAAGACATAGTCGCCCGTCTTGGGCGGCACGAAGTAGGCGCGGTGGCGGGTGCCGTAGTTGTTGACGTTTTCCTGATACCGCAGCGTGCCGCTCTCGACAAAGGTGAAGACGTCGGGGTTGTTGGGGAACTTCGGCGAGTTGGTCAAATCGCTCACGTTGTTACCGCTGATCCCGTAAAAGATTTCGCGCAGGAAGCCCCCTTCGCTGCCGAATTCAATCGGCGTGACGCTGAAGCTCCGGGCTTCGGAAAGGGTGTAGCCTCCGTTGTCATCGTGGGCTTCGACCTGCCAGTTGCCGGCGCCCGTTTGCACCGTCCAGTCGAAGCTGTAGGTGTCGCCGGCGGTGGGCGCGGTGAATGTGCGCACAGCCGCTCCGTCCACGAGAATGCGCACCGAAGTGATGTTGGCGGTGTTGCTGAGGACTTCGGCGGAGAGCGTTACGACATCGCCGGACTCGAAGGTCGCGCCGTCGGCGGGCGTGTTGAGGATAATGGCGGGGTTGACGTTGTCGTTGTCGAGGATGGTGACCGTGACCGTCGAAGGGCTGCCCAAAACATTTTCACTGTATTGGTTGGTCGCGGAAGTGATCCGGACCTGGAAATTTTCCGTGGGCTCCGGCTCCTCGTCGTCGATGATGGTGACGGGAATGGTTTTGGGGGCGGTGTCGTTGTGCGCCCAGACCAGTGCGCCGGAGTCGGCCACAAAATCCTGCCCGCCAAGAGCGGTGCCGTTCACGGTCGTCCAGTTTGCCGTGAGCGTGCCGGACTGGCCGCCCGTGCGGGTGACGGTTAGCTCAAAGGTGCCGATGCCCTCGTCCACGGTGATGGCGGACTGGGTAAACTGAAGGGTGCCGTAGGCGTCGTTGTCGTGAACCGTCACGTTGAACGGCGCGCCCACCAGGCCGTTGTAAGCCGTGTCCGCGCTGGTGGCGGTGGTGGTGACGCTCTCCGCGCTGCTGCCGTTGACGATTTCGTCATCCACTGCGGTCAGGCTGAGCACCTGGATCGTATTCCAGTTTGCGGGAGTAAACGTGAGGGTATCCGGCGTGGCCGTCAGGCGGGCCCCGGTGCCGATGCTCACGGTGACATGGGCCGCCGGCGCGGTGGCGAGGCGGATGCCATAGGACAAGCTGCCGCCGCCTTCGGTCAACTCATAGCCCGGCTGCGGTTGCGGCTCGCCGAAGACCGGCGGCTGCGCGGGCGGGAGCGTGGGCAGGGATTGGATCAACGCGGGCTGATTTACCCCGCCGACCACGACGGATGCGGCGGTCTGGCTGACCATTCCTTCGCTGTCGGTCACGCTGAGCGTCACTTCATAGGTGCCGGGGAGGGCGTAACTGTAGGCGGTGCTCATCCCCTCCCCCGTGAAGCCGTCGCCAAAATCCCAGGCGTAGTGGACAATGGGCCCCAGGCTGGAGAAGGAATCGGAGGCGTCGAAGTGGATGGCCTGCCCGGCGATGGCGACCTGCGGGCTCACCGTAAAGCTGGCCACCGGCATGGCATTCACGCTCCGCACCCGCACAATGTGCAGGTGGGTGATGGCGGCGGTGTTGCGGTGGGAACTGATGACAATCTCCCCATCGGTCACCGGCAGCGTGAGCGAGTTCTCGTAGAAATTTCCGTTGGTGAGGTTGCGGTCGATCAGATCCTCGCCGTTGAAGCGGATGAGGTTGTTATTATTTTCCCAGTTGGCTCCAACATAGGCGGTGACGGTGTAAACCCCGTTGGGCACCTCCATGCGCCAGACGGCACCATTGCCCGCGCGAATACGGTCACGAGTCTGCAGCATACCGGTAAAGTTCCAGACGTTGTCGTCACGGGTGTCCGCGGTGCGGTCGCGGTCCCAGCCGAAGCGCAGGTCGTTGCCGCGATCGCCGAAGGCTTCCCCGAGGTCTTTGATGTTGCCGGGGGTCTTGAAACGAGGCCTCCCGAAGTCGACGGCCACACGGAAGGTATCCTCGCCGGGAATCTCCATTCGACGGGAGGCGGTGTTGCTGAAAAACCCGTCCGAGACCTCGACCTGAATTTCTTTGGTGCCCGGAGAGAAATAGGTGCGGCTGGCTTCGACGGTGTCAACGACCCGGTCCGTATCATTGAAGGTCCAGCTATAAGTAAAGTCACCACTGGTGCTGCTTTCATAGATCCGCACATTGCGGAAAACGACATCGCTGTCGGCACCGCTGGAGCCGTCGGAGGTGTTGCCGACAAAACCGATGTAGGAAGCCGCACCCGTGTAGAACTGCCCCACCGGAATCCGATAGCGCACAAAAACGGGATCGATTGAATTGCCGCGGCGGGCGGTGTAGTTGGCGAAGTCCATGATACCCCAGTTGCGGTTGGGATAATCCAGACTGAACATGCGGGAGGTATTCACCGAATTGGCGTTCAGCAGGCCGATGGCGACCCGGCCCGTGGTGTATTGGCTGTCCGCATACCGGTGGATCAGCAAATCAAACTCCAGCACCGTGTTGGCGGTGATGTTGTAGGAGAAAGGGTGCTTGCGGTAGTTGGTATCGACCAAGCGTATTTGCGTGCCGTCGGAGCTGACCGCGACGTGCTCTCCCCGGCCCCACTGGTCGCGGGTGCTGTCACTGCCCAGCCAGGAAAATTCGGCCTCGTTAAACAGAATCGGCTGGATATCGAAGCGTTCGGCAGAGACCCGATTTTGAGAAATCACTGGCGGTTGAAAGAGCGTGCTGATCGGGTCGAGCACAGACAGGGCCTGCATAGGCTGATCCTCGAACTCGAGGCGCACCCGCAGACCTTGCCCCGCCTCAATCTTGCGGACCGGCGAATAGAGGGTGCGGCCAGTGATGCTGCTGGTCACCCGCGCCCGCAGTTCGTGGAAGCCGGCGGGCACATCTTCCCACGTCCATGTGG
>SKLD01000412.1 GCA_007123395.1 Opitutales bacterium | reverse complement strand
GAATCGTTTTCCCTAACGCACCTCATTTCTCAGCAGTCGCGAGCAGCGTCGCCGTTGAGCTCTTGCGACAGGGATTGGAGACGAATCCTCGTGCCGCGTTCGCCGAGGTCGAACCGCTCATTGAGTTGGCCCTCGAGCGAAGTGTCCTCGGGCCAGCCAAGCGGCTCGGACTGGTCGGCGAACTCTACACGCTCCGTGGCTTGATTGCAAAGTGGCCAGAGCGATCAAGTTGGTTCGTCTCATCCTGGCAGGGACATAGGCAGTCATCGCACGATTTCCAGTTTGGGTCATTGGGGGTCGAGGTTAAGACTACGAAGCGGAACGAACGCCGGCATCGATTCTCAGGCCTAGGACAAATCGAGGCTACGGATCCGGGTGAGGAGTTGACCGGACTCAGGCTTCTGAGTGTGAGGGTCATGGAGTCGCAGGAGGCCGGGATGTCCATCCCTGACCTAACTGCGTGGATCGTTGAGACCCTTGGGGGCACGAACGAGCCCGCGGCCGTCGCGTTTCTCGATCGAGTTTCGCAGTATGGCGGAGAGGGGGCGGCAGCCTACGATCATGCTCGGATGGCGGGTTGGGACGCTTACCGTACGAAGTATCTCCTCAACGGAACCCCATTGCTCTACGACCTATTTGACGAAGACTTGGTTCTTCTCAGGTCTGCCCATCTCGACGGGACCTATGTGGACCCGGACTCGATCAGCTTCTCCGCCGTCTTCCCCGACGTTGTGAATGGTCTGAATCCAGCTCCGGACTGGCTGGAGGAGTTGTCTCACTTACTCCCTCCGCTCTGACCAGGAGCCTTGGACGACACGTGAGTTGAGGGTGACAAGATCCCAGACTCCCCTCGCCCACGAAACTGAACCAATCCGGTTTCTTAGGAGGCTCGGTGACCTGAGCCTGGCGGGCTCGGATTCAATTGCCGGACGAGTGTGTTGGGCCTGCTAGTACTCTGCAGTGGCACATGGTCGATGGATCCGAGGAGCCGGCGGGCGATCAACCACCAGACCCCTTCCATGGTGGCAAACTCGACGTCCTGAGATAAAGCCACGGTTCCCATCTTACAGTGGCTCAGGATCTCCTCGGGGATGAATTGACCCATGCGATTCGCGGGTCTTACTTCACCATCCCCTTCGGGATTTCCAAATCTCCCTGGGCTTTTGTAACCCGGCCAGGATCCTCTTGTCGAGATTTGGGGATCCCGCCGGCGTGGCCTCTCCGAGCACCGGCTCGCTTATCTCGAATCGGAGGGCTTCACCCCCCGCCAGCGTTGCGTTAACTGACCCCTTTACTGGGTCGAATCTGGGGGCGCAGTCCCAAGGCCGGACCAGACGCGATGCAGGCGAAGTGCTTCTCGACTCGGGGAAACGTCGGATGATCGGAGATTCAGCGGCTGGCCTATCAGCGTCCTGTAGGGGCCCTCCACGAGGGAGGGGGCCAACAGTACTCGAAGATCATCTTCGTTGACCGCCAATAGCCCAAGGTCGAACAACGTGCGAATATCGGAGCGGAGAAGAAGGCCATTTTCAGGATGGTTGCTTGCTACCCCCTGGTGTGACGCGATGTGGGTCGCCTCCAGCACGGCCTGGACCGAGCAACCCGTGACGGGGCATGTCGAGCCGTATCGTGCCAAAAGCGCCCGGCGAAACGCCGGCTGTCCTCGGCGCCGGACCACGGCAGTCAGCACCCGCTCTCGCTCATCGGTTATGTCTGCGGGGTCGACGCCTTCGCTCTCTTGTCGCGTCTCGATTTCCTGCAGAAGGCCGGGCACGACACCCTCTGGCCCGGGACCATGCACGGTCCCTTGTCCAGAGAAGCCCTCCAGGTGAAAGTATCCTCGCTCCCAGGAGACAACGAGCGCCAGGCCAAGGATGTCGTACCGCACGTTGGGTTTGCCGCTCACCTGCCGCATAACCCCGACTGGGACACCATCGCGCCGACACGCCATTAAGCCCTTGTTGGTGAACTCTGCATCACGGGCTGTCGGATCGGAACCCTCTTGAAAGTACATGTAGCGCCAGGTCCCGTCAGCACGCCTTACAGGCTCCTTGTCCGGGTAATGGCTGCCGAGAGTCTGCCGCACGGAGAGCGCATATTCCGACCATGCGGGCTTGTAGATTCCCTTGGCCTTGGTAGCCAACAAGGTGCCGTCCGCCAGCTTGTCCGGCCACGGCTGGACCGTTCCCCTGTGCCATTCGAACCAATAGAGCGCGGCGCGGTGCTGCTCCGGAAGGCGTGACAGAAGGTCTTCAATCGCTTGGGTCTCCATCCTGCAACCTCCTGAGGATATGGCTAAAGTGCGACCGGGTAGACGCCACCATTCCCCACCACGTGAGAGGCTGCGCCCACAAATTCGACCCGGGTAAACCGTCAATTGATGAAGGGCTGGCGGGGGTTGAAGCCCTCCGATTCCAGATAAGCAAGCGGGGGCCGATTGCCTCCGCTGGAGTGAATGGCCTCGCGAGGGTAATACTGCATCTGGCCTCCGACAACCTCCTGAAGTTCGGACAGTGAGTCGGACTGGGAGATCATTGAGGCGGTTTCCTGCTTAAACCGAGCCCATTAAGGATTCGATCCATAGGTTAACACGGGCCCCGGTCTCGCAGTATGAGATTCGCATTCCGCTGTCGATGAGCGGGTTCCGAAGCCACGCATGGATGGTGCAAACGGCGTCCTGATCCGGGTGGACCGTAATCCCGTCCAACGAGACTTTATGTCCATCATAGGCTGCTCCAATCCCACCCAAGCCCTCCTGATCTACACCATGCCCTCCTTCCCCATCTGGAAAGCCACCCTCGACGCCGCCGAAGAGTGGAAGCTCCGCTGCCTCCTGGACGACGGCTCCGTCCTCGCTCCCGGCGAATCGCTCTGGACCG
>SKLD01000415.1 GCA_007123395.1 Opitutales bacterium | reverse complement strand
GTTTCGCCGCTTCCCTTTACGAGCGCGTCGAAGACGCCGCGCTTGCTTTCCTTCAGAGCCTCGATGCGCTCCTCCACCGTGCCGCGGCTGATCATGCGGTAGACAATGACAGGCTGCTCCTGGCCGATGCGGTGTACGCGGTCCACAGCCTGCGCCTCCACCGCCGGGTTCCACCACGGGTCCATAAGAAAGACGTAGTCGGCGCTGTGCAGCGTGATGCCGACCCCGCCGGCCCTCAGGCTGATGAGGAATACGGATGGCTCCTTGGAGGTCTGGAAGCGCCTTACCGGCGTCTCCCGGTCGACTGTGCGCCCCGTCAGCTCGTAGACGGGCAGGCCCGGAAGACCGCTCTCGATAGCCTCACGGGTGCGTTCGAGGAAACCGACAAACTGGCTGAAGACAACCACCTTGCTGCCTGCCGCGACGACCTCGGTCAGCTTGGGCAGGAGGCTATGGAGTTTGCCGCTGTGTCCGGGTTCGGCCCGCGCGGAAGGCACCAGCGAGGGATCGCAGCAAACCTGCCGCAGGCGCGTAAGCAGGCTCAGCACGCCCATCCGCCGCATGCGGAAATTCTCCGAGAGACTGCCGGTAAAGCGGCGGGCACCGCGGGCCGTGAGACTGCGGTAGAGGTTGCGCTGCGCATCGGTCAGCGGGCAGTAGAGCGACACCTCGGTCTTATCCGGTAGTTCCGGGGCGACAGCCCGCTTTGTGCGGCGCAGAACAAAGGGTGCGGCTTGTCGGGCGAGGCGCTCCGTCTCCTCCGCAGGCCGGTCGGCGAGGGCCTTTTCAAGGCGGCGGCGCGAGCCAAGGAGCCCCGGCATAAGGAAGCGGAAGATCGTCCAGAGATCGAGGTGCCGGTTTTCCACTGGCGTGCCTGTGAGAGCCAACCGGTACTTCGCCTTGAGAGAGAAGCAGGCCTGTGTGACCTTCGCCTCCGGATTCTTGATGAATTGCGCCTCGTCGAGGACGACAAACTCCCACGCCAGCGCTTCCACCTCCTTGCGGCGGCGGCGCAGTTGCGAGTAGCTGCTGATCCACAGAGTGTCGGGTTCGGCGGCGCCAAGGTTCGAGTCGCGCCGCAGGCAGGCAGTGCGCATGTGCGGATAAAAACGCCGAACTTCCATCTCCCATACCGGAATGACGCTCGCCGGACATACGACGATGACAGGCGCGCCGCGCGTCCACGCGATTTGCAGGAGCGAAAGCACCTGTAGGGTTTTGCCAAGTCCCATCTCATCGGCGAGGAGCGCGTGGCAACCCATCGCCAGCAGCCGCCGCATCCACAGGACACTCGTGCGCTGGTAAGGCCGGAGAAAGTCCGGCAGGTCCTTCATGCCGTCCCCCGTGCCACTTTCGACGTATTGCCGCCACTGCTCCACCTCGCCGGAGAGTTGGACGCTTCCGCTGCCGCGCCCGAGAAAAGAAAAAATCATATACGGCGGAAACTCGTCCTCCAGCCGCCCGGATGTCGCGTCGAGCCATGTTCCCAAGTCCTCAAGGCGGTCGGGATTCACGCGCACCAAACCATGACCGGGTAACACCACCGTCTCGCCACGCCCCGCCGCCAGCCGCTCGGCGAATGCGGCAGGGAGAAGACCCCCGTCAAGCTCGAAGCTAATACGGACGCGCACCGCCTCCGCCGCGCCGCGCACGCTCACACGCGGGTCGGCTTCGCGCACCCCTTCGCCCAGCCCGTCGAGACCGTTCGTCTCCACCGTCTCGAAGAAAGCCTCCCAGCGCGGTAGCTCGCGGTTCACGAAAGCCGGGATCTTACCAACGTCATCCAGCAAATAGTCTCGCATACCCGCACGGAAACGGAAATACGACCGCTTCGCCGCGCCGGTCAGCCGGATCAACCGCTCCCGCTCCAACCGGCCCTCCGGTGCATACGCAAATGCGCTTGCCTCCCGCCCGCCATCCGCCCCGTTGCGCCAAAACGCCTGCATGCGAATCCCTTGGGGGACAGCCTCAAGGCGGATCCGCAGAGGACGACCCGAACCGCCGTTTTCACCGCCGTTTGCCGAAGGATCCACCGGGGGTGACACTCCGGGGTCCGGCGGGCGGAGCGAGCCTTGCGTCACCTCTTCGCTCAAAGACGGCCCCGGTTCGGCTGCTGCTTCCGGCGGCACGGCGGCAAGTTCATCCGCCACCAGCTCTTCGATCTCATAGAGGCCGGCTACAGCGAGCGCGGCACCCGCCGCACGGTCTTCCGCCGACGAACGGTGGCGCGGCCCGCCGTCCCACTCAACCATGGAATAAACTTCCGTCTTGCCGCGCTTGACCGATACGATGGCAAGATCCTCCGACAACTCCATCGAACGGATCTCCCCCGAGCGGTAAAGCGCCCGGCCGGCATGGAGCACCTCGGGGGAAAACGCCTCTTCCCAAGGCTCCAGCACGCGGCACACCCATGCCTCAAGGGCACGGTCGCTGTAGACGCGCTGGGCCGATTTCATCATATCCAAAAACCGGCAAGATTACGGCATACCACCTCTCTGCCGCAAGTACCAACAAAGCCAATCACCGTCGCGGTTGACGCGCCCACCCGCTTTACGGGCACGCGACCACGCCGGGTTTGAAGGACGCATGCTGCGCTCCCCTCCGTCGCCGTGCCTCAGGTCCAATACCGGATGCCGCCCTCCGAAGCTCCGCTTCGGCGCGACGCGCCAGCGGCTCAGGCAGCTACTTCGAGCGCAGCCACTGCCGCGCGCAGGACAGTGCTTCCTGCCCGTCGGGCGAAGGCACCGGCTTGGGCGCCCGCTTGCGCCGGAAGCGCAGACCCTCGTCCCCGCGCAGCACCGCCTCCACAAAGGCTCTCGTCCCCAGCACCAGCCCTTCGCTGAACTGCCGCGTCTTGCGCAACAGCAACTCGTGCGCGG
>SKLD01000386.1 GCA_007123395.1 Opitutales bacterium | reverse complement strand
GTTTCGGCGTGTTCGACTGCTTCCGAATGCATGACTGCCGTCAGTTTTGGGTGGAGCGGGAGATGCCGGAGGGCCGGGCCGGGCTTTGGCGTCTGGGCGGACTGAAGATCTGGCTCGCACGGACCGATAGGGAGTGGCGCTTCGCGGTGGAGCGGGGGGCGTCACGGGATGTTTCGGAGGTATCCTTTGTGCCGTTGGATGTTTTGCCGGAGGCATTGCCGTGGCGGCGCACCGCGTTTCCCCGCGCGCCACGCGTCTTTTCCTTGCATCCGCGAATACCGGACCGTCCGGTTGTCATCCCCTTGCCGGGAAGACTCTCCATGCAATCCGGGGAGAAGGCGGAGTTCACAGGGGTTGTTCCGGTATGGATCGAGGTCTTGGCGGGACGGAAAGAGGCGCGGACTGTTTTGGGCACCGCAACCGCCTGCGAACTGCGCGACACTTGGGCGGGCACTCCGGATGAGGGTCGGCTCCTCTATGCGGCGCCGGCATCCGCGGTGCGTGCGCCCGAGGAGCCGGCTGACATGCGCGACGGCATCTCGGCGTTTTTTCGATTGCACTGCACCGGTGCGGCGGCGGTGGCTGTCGACCACGTGTGCCTCGACCTCCGCCGCGCGGCCTTGTATGCGGAGCCGCACTGCCTGCGGGTATCGTCGGCGGATGTGGCGCTTGACGGGGAGGATGGGCGGGCGACGGTGGCCTTTGACCTTAACATACCAAGCCGTGGAGCGTCGGCGCGGAGATTGGCCGATCCAGAATTGTCCGGTCCGGCAGAGGATTGGCCGCTCGCTGCGCTGCGCGGGAATGCGGCGGAGTTTCAACAGCTTGAAGGAGGACTTATCCAATGACGCTGCAACTATCCATGGCGGTGCTCGGACTCTTGGTCGTCGCATTGCTGGTGTGCGGATTTGCCGCGCGCGGAATCCTCGCTGACTGGTGGAGCGGGGTGTGCTTGCGGCGCGAGGGGTTTCCGCGCGCGGGCGACTTCGTGCGCGTGGGCCCGCACCGCGGCGCGGTCGAGACCGTCGGCCGCCTCGCCGTCACCCTGCGCACCCCCGACAACCGCTTTGTCCGCATTCCCAACGGGATGGTGGCGGGCACGGCGGTGGCCTGCACCAACCGCCACGCCATTCGCCGCCTCGATTTCGAGGTGCGCGCGCGGGCGGGCGAAGACATGGACCGGGTGCGCGCCTTGCTCGAGGAGGCGGCGGGCGGCGATGTAAACATCCTTGTGCGCCCTCCCGCGGGGGTACGCCTCGCCGCCGTCGAAGGCAAGTTTGCCCGCTTTGTGCTCACCGTTTGGTTTGCGCGGGAGAAGGAGGAGTCGGTACGCGGGTCGGTGCCGCGGCGTGTCTGGCAGGCGTTCGAGGCGGCGGGCGTGAGCGTCTCCGTGCAACCGCTGGAAGACGCCTGACCCAAGTTGATACCCTTCCGTCGAATTGTGGGGTCGAAATGGGCCGGAGTAGGCCTCCATCCACACCCCCGGCGCACCCCGTAGCGACGGAGCCCCGCCTCCGTCGACCCGTGTCCAACCTACCGTCCCATGCGAGCGAAGAATGCACTACGAAACCGGAAACCTCCCTCCCGCTGCCTCCTGTAAATTCTCTGCGGCTGGAAGTCGGCGGATCAGAGTCTAATGGCGCGGATAAGCCGGGGATCGATAGATCTCAGCCGTTCCAAACAGGACTCCGTATCCTTCGAAGAACGAGCGCGAAGCGCCATGGAGCAAGTGCGGCGGGAACCGCCGCCTTTGCGGTTGGGTGGCCTCCTTGCGCGGTGAAGGCGGTAAAGGATCACCGCAGTCCAAGGCGGGCTTCGCCCGCACGACGCAGGGCTTATCCGAGCGCCGTTGGGATCAGAGTCCTGTGCCTACCCACGGCGTATCCACCGAAATGCGGAACAGGAGGCCGCAGAGGAAGCAGAGGCTCGCCAAAGGAATTTTTTGTAACGCAAAGGCAGGCGTCCTTGAATCCGCGAAGCGGGTGGCGGTGCAAAACAAGACGGCGGTAGCGTATCCGCGCAGTCTGTAATGGTATTTTCGGTGAAAAAGATGCGGCGGGCCAGCGAAGTCTTGGGTTCTCATGGATGGCGGGCATTGCCGCAGGACACTTTCCTTGACGAATCCTGCACGTCCGCCTCTAAATGAACCTGTTGTGGACCAAAACCGCCGCTATCTTGTTCAACCGACCCTCCGCACCGGCGAGTGGTACGCCACCCCATTCCTCTGCTATCCCGAATGGAACCTCAGGCAAGGCGGCTATCCGCGCTGGCCGATAGGCCTCTACGATCACGAGAACGGTTCCTATGTGAACGAAGGACGATATGATTGCGGGGTTCGCATAGCTGGCGAAGCCAGTGGTGCGATGTATGATGCAAAGGACTGTGATTCGATTTTGGGAGGCGAATGATAAGGAATCGAAAAGCGGCGTCATCGGATTTGAGAATTGTCCGAAACGTTAGTGTTGGCATAGGCATTCTTGTTGTCGCGTCATCGGTCCATGGACTTGTGGCGGGCCGTTTTTCAATGAGCGGGCGCGGAGGTTTTGCCGGGGGGGATTTTCCGGGCCAAAGTGCTCCTGCACAGTTTTCCCGTGAGGATCCGGTCCTCTTCTACTTCACGTCCGGAGTCTTTCTGTTCGTCGGGCTGGCTCTGCTCTATATTGCAGCACACAGCCAATACATTTTGAACCAGCGCGCCCGCCGCCGCCGCCAGCGACGCGATGCCAGACAAAACCTCCCGTCTGAAGATCGGAGTGTACAAAGCAAGTGAAATATGAAACCTGCAGAATTGATTGCTCGTTGACTTGTCTATCTAGAGCCTGTCCCAAAAACCTGAGTTTCGCGGGGGCGGGACTGCGGACGGGCGGCGGCGGCGGTTTTGTGC
>SKLD01000554.1 GCA_007123395.1 Opitutales bacterium | reverse complement strand
GGCGGCTCGGCCGCCTGCGCGTCGTCGTTCCGGATCAGCCGGGCTCCCTCGCCGGGATCGCCACCGCCATCGGAAAGGAAGGCGGGAACATTCTCGAGATCTTCCACTCCCGCGCCCTCCTCGGCAACCGCGTCGGCCAGGTAACCATCGACGTGGTCGTTGAAACCCGCGGCCCGGAACATCTCGATACCCTCCTGAAGCGGCTCGCCGCCGGAGGGCTCGCCGTCAGCATTCGCTGAAAACACCGGCCGGCGGCTTTCCGGTGAGCGCCCACAACCTCACGGAATGTCCGCAAGGCCCGCTCCTTTGCAGTGATGTAGAACCATAAAATAGATGGGACCGACGATCACACCAATTCCCGCCACCCGACCGAGACTCTGTTGGACCGGACAACACCTTGAACGGTTCCGCATTCCCGCCGCCCGGTCCGGATTCCTCGGAAACGTCCGTCAACATGTGCTGCGCCGCGCCCAAGAGGAGCTTGCCCATCCGGCATGGCAGCGGCCGGCACACGGGCACAACTGGCATTTGCTGCGGGCACGTGAAGCTCAGGGGCGCGTCTTCCGCGCGATGGCCGCATGGATGGCCACCGGGAACACGGCCTTCCGCGACGAAATCGGCAGATTGCTGTTCGAGATCGCAGACGCCGAATACTGGTCCTGGGTTGCATGGCGGAATCAGGACCCCGCTCCGGACGCGATTTTCGATCTCAGTTACGGCGAGAACTCCGCCACGCTGGCCTTTCTCTATGACTGGATGGGCGAGGCGCTGACGGCCCCGGAGCGCTCCGCCTTGATCCGGGTCGCCCGGGAGCGGGCGTTTGCCGCGTTTCTGAAACCCTTCCGCGAAGGGACGAAGAGTTGGTGGAAGAAACCCGACAGCAATTGCACAGCCGTCTGTGCCGGCGGCGCCGGGCTGCTGAGCCTTGCCCTCCTTGACGAGATTCCCGAGGCCGCGGAGGTCCTTGAAAAAGCCGATGCCGGCGTGCGTTTCTATTTGGATTGCATGGCGCCGGACGGCGGATGGGTCGAAGGCGTGGGATATTGGAACTACGGGCAATACTATGCCTTCCGTTACCTGTTGAGCTGGGAGAACACTTTCGGTACCGCCCACTCCGCATTGGAAGAACCATCTGCCCGCAACACCGTCGAGTTCCCGTTGCTGTTTACCCCGCACAATGTCTCGGCGAGTTTCGGGGACCACGCGCGCTTCAAGGCCATGCCCTTCCACTTGCTTGCCGCACTGCGCTTCCACAAGCACGGCCTCATCGCCGAGCTTCGCTCCCGTCTGGCCGCCCAATGGACCGACGAAGCGAGTCTTCCCGAATGGCCCGTCGATACCGAGACATGGCTCCTCTGGCCGGAGTCGACACCGACCGGTCCGCTGCCGCAAAAGCAACCGTTCTCCAGAAGCCTGCGGATGGGCTGGGCTGTTCTGGCCGACCGCTGGCCACAACCCTCCGTCTACCTGAGCCTGCGCGGAGGATCCAGTGACGTTCCCCACGGCCATCACGACCTCTCCAGCTTCGAAGCCGTCATCGACGGTGAGCGCCTCATCGGCAACGTCCGCAATATCGATTACCTTGACACGACTTTCAGCTCCCGCCGATACGAGCTGTACGAACTCACGCAAGCGGCCAAAAACGTTCTCCTGATCAACGGCACCGGTTTCGAGCCTCCCGCCGAGGTCACTCCGGAAGCGGTCAAGCGGGATTCTCTCCGCGGTTTCATCCTCGATATGAGCCGCTGCATGGGGGCGCTCCCCGGCTGGAGTACCGAAGGCGGTGCGTTGCCCTCAGCCCGGCTCTACCGGCGCGGCGTTTTTCTCACCCCCGCCCGCAACCTACTCGTAATTGACCGCATCGTCCCCAACGCCGAAGCACGCGTTGAGGTCCGGCTGCACACAGAATTCCCTCCTCGTTCCGTCGAGGGTGGTTGGCACCTGAAAGGAGTCCGCGCAGAGGCCACCGTCCGGGTCTTCGCCGACATTCCTATCGTCCTGACAGAGGGAAAAGGCTGTCCCAACTCCCCCGCCGCGCCGGCCGACTTCATTTTGCGGGCGATTAGCAGGGAATTGGTCGACGGGGCATTCATTGTCACCCTTATCAGTCGTCATCTGGAAGATTCCCTCACCTGCGTACCCGAAAGACGCAAATGGAGAATCCAAATCAAACGCCATACCCGGACCCGGGAATCCCTTCTCTTTGGCCGCGATAGCCTCAAGCCTGCGGAGAATCATCCGGCATCGCCCACCCTGAATGGAGGGGACGAATGCCCTTAAAAGCCTGCCGCAGAGATGAACACCTCTATCATTCAACCCCTTTACCATGAGCCCGCTCAAACGCCACCCGCAAAACCCCATACTCACTCCACGGGAAATGCCTTTCCCGTGTTACACCGTCATGAATACCGGCGCGACATGGTTCGAGGACAAGGTCCTCCTAATGCTGCGTGTCGAATACTGCGACCGGGAAACGCACTTTCACATCGCGACAAGTGAGGACGGCATTCGCTTCGACATCGATCCCGTCCCCGTCGAGCTGCCGCTGACGCATGTGGAGACCCTGTACGGCGAGCAGCACCACTTCGACGCGCGGATCACCTGTATCGACGGCATCTACTACATCAACTACGCCAACTACCTGAGCCGCTGGGGCTGCTGCATTGCGACCGCGGTCACGCGTGACTTCAAATCATTCGAGGTCCTGCCCTTTACCTCGGAACCCTCCAACCGCAATGCGGTCCTTTTTCCCGAGAAGATCGACGGTCTCTTTGCCCGCCTCGACCGGCCGCAGGATGTCAACGGGAACGGCGAGATTTGGATCAGCTACTCTCCCGATCTGCAGTTCTGGGGCCGCCACCTCCCCTTGGACATACCGCACCGCATGT
>SKLD01000024.1 GCA_007123395.1 Opitutales bacterium | reverse complement strand
TCGTCATCACTGACGAATGCCGAACTGGCGGAGAGTCCAAGGCGAAAGGTATCGGGTCCGTCGCCCCGCTTCATGAAAATGCGGGAGCGCTGGAAGTTCGGACTCTCACGGTCGGCGAAGCTGACAATATTGAAACCCTCCGTCTCTCCGGGAGCCTCGGACACATGAAGCCTAAAACTAGCATACACAGCATCTGGATTATCCGGGACGGACCAGAGGCGATGGTATTCCCCTTCGAACACCGCGCCTTTTGTGTAATCCACCACCACACGGTTGTCCACAACCTCCGCTTGCGGGGTTCCCGCCGACGGGAAAATCCGCCATAGATTGTTGGACACTGTGTTCAGCTCACCGTTTTGGTAGAAGAAAAAGTCCTCCAGCAAGAGCGCCGAGTCCGGGTCTTCAATGGGATCGGGTTTCGGCGCCGCGTCCTGCCAGACGCTTGCCCAATCCTCTCCCGCGCGCACACTGCGGATCTCGTAACGTCCTAAGTGATTATCGCTGTTCATGTAGATGCCCACGCGCCGGAAGCCGTCATTCCTCGGTGTTCCGCCGGCGAGCGAAACGCGGTGCGCGCTCTCATCGTTCGGCGCGTCAATATAGAGACGGGACACTTGATTCACATTGTCCCATGCGGCGATAATTGTGTACTCCTCGTTGAGGAGAAGATCAGCATTGAAAAAGACCGCGTTAAGGACATCACCCGAACTATTGGAGACACCCAATCGGAATGAGTTCGGATCACGCCCACGTTTCATAAAGACAAGCGACCGCCGCCACTCTCCGGTGGGGTTGACGATGGCGAAGAAACTGAAGCCCGCCGGCTCAAACGGAGCATCCGTCACCGTAAGTTTGAAACTCGCGTACACTTGTTCCCCGGAAGGGGGCACAGGCCAGAGCCGTTGGTAGCGACCATCGAAAACGCGGCCCTCCGTGTGGTCCACGACGATGGCATCATTATCCACAACCGCCCACGGACTGCCTCCCGCTCTCCAGAGTTCAAAAGAAACGGTCGTAAGCTCCCCGTCGGGGTATTCAATGTCATCTTCCAAACGAAGTTGACCCGAAAGAGCGGCCGCAAACCATGGAAATGCCAATGCGATCAGGATGTATCTTATGTGTTTCATTTTTGGATATGGGTTGGAGTTGTTCTAAAAGTCGATCCGGTATTGGGCGATGACGCGGCGTGGATCCTGGACGCGGCCGCCGTTGACCGGCGTAACAAAATTGAACGCGTTCTTCACGTTGATTTGGACAGTGTGCCGCGCGGTTCCCGCACCGCGCCAAGAATAGGAACCGCCGAAATCAACGCGGGTTCGGGAGGGTTCCCAAATTTCGCGGCGACCGTCGTTACCCGAGCGGATCCCCGGTTCATCACCCTCCAGGGCCTCGGCGACACCGTTTTCAAAGACGGTCTTTGATTCGTAGCGGATACCTCCCGTTAGGACCAGCCCGTGCAGGGTCGTCTCGCGGAAGCTGTAGCGTCCGCCGAGACGCACAAAGTGCAACGGCACCCGTTGCCAACGGCGACCGACAAGGTCGACGTCGCGCCCGGCTTCTTTCACTTCGGTATGGTTATAGCCGTAACCGCCGAAAATGTTGAGACGGTCGTGCTCCAGCATGCGGAAATTGAAGTCCGCCTCGAAACCCTCCGATTTCACGAGGCCGGCAGCCGCGAAAGCGGTACGGAAGCGGTCTAACTCGGGGAAAAATTGATCGATCTCGTATTGCACGTTCTTCCGGTCAATGGAAAACGCCGTGACCGTCATGTTCCACTTCCCGTCGCGCATCGAGCTTTTGAAACCGATGTCAACTCCCTTACCCGTTTCATCCGGAAGCGGCTGCGCATCCAAATCGATGGCCCGGTTGGGATCATAGGACTCCGAATAGCCGACAAAGAAGAAATGCTCAGGCGTGAGTTTGTAGGTGAAACCCGCCTGCATCGTCGTGGCATACGTATAGTAGGTGGGGATGTTGCGGGAGGCGCCGCCGATCAACTGCGCGTCCGGTTCCACCTCGTAGAACCGGTTATACCGCGTCATTTCACGCCGGATACCCGCCAGCGTGATCAATCGGCCTTGCAAACTCGCCGTGCGCCAACTGACAAAACCAGCCCCGGTCCAGAGGCGGCGCGTATTGATGCTGTGCTCCCGGAATGGGCCGGGGTCCGTGACCGGGCGCGTCGGATCGAGCGCGTCTTCGCCGAGGCGCGGCGGAGTGAAGATGAAGAGCGGGTTGTCCACGTCCATGAAGCGCTCGTTGAACTGCCGGTTCTCATTGTCCGTAAGGCGTATGTCCGTCGATTTGTTACGGAAATAATAGTAGTCCGCCGTGAAGAGGAGTTTGTGCTCGATGCCCCCGGTCCAGAAGTTGCCGACAAGATCGGCGGCCGCGCTCGAGTATTCCTCGTCCTGTATCCAGAGGCGCGGCTCGCGGTTGATCAGGAGATTCGTCTCCAATCCAAGGCGGTTGCGCACCTGATAGCGCGGCACAAAAGCATACATTTCCAAATCCTCATACCACCGGTCGGCGTAGTCGCCCGCGATGCGGAGGTTCCATTCCGGACTGAACCGGTGTTCCAGCATCAGGTTCACGGCCGTCACTTGCCGATCCACTTCCGTTCCGGGCAGGTTGTTCAACCCCCGCTCCTCCAATCCATAGGCAAGACCAAGATGCCTTTTGCCCCCTGCTGCCCGCTCCGCGGGGGAGAGATCCTGGTAGATGATGGGCACGCGGGAGGGGCGTGCGTCCGTCCGCTCCGTGCGGTCCATCTCCAACGTTATGCGCGTCGCATCCGTCAGTTGATACTGCAACACCCCGGAAACGACCCACTCTTCCCGGAAGGGGGTGCGGGGTCCGTCCTGCGGGATGTCCTCGAACCGCCAGCTCGTAT
>SKLD01000522.1 GCA_007123395.1 Opitutales bacterium | reverse complement strand
CGCGCAAATCGCCTCGGGCCGCTGGGTGGACAGCCTTCCCGGCGAAAGGAATTTGTGCCATGAGCTGCAGGTCAGCCGCCCCACCCTGCGGCAGGCCCTCAAAATCCTTGAAAACCAAGGCCGGATAACCGCCGGGCACGGAAAGAAGCGACGCATTCTTCAAATAGCGGATTCGATCTCGCAGACAGCTACCGAGAGCCATGTCATTGCCCTTCTCTCTCCCGTCTCCCTCGACGCTCTTCCGCAGTTCGCGCTCTTCTGGATTGACGAACTCCGGTCGCATTTGGCGAAAGTCGGACAACAATTGGAATTTCACGCGAGCAGCACATGCGCCGCCCACCACCCGGAGCGGGCTCTTGAACGGATCGTGCGCAGCAATCCTGCCTCGTTGTGGATACTCCTCCGCTCGAGCCACAATGTGCAGCAGTGGTTCGCCAAAAGTCACATCCCTTGCATCCTCGCCGGTTCCTGTGCCGCGGACATCCAACTCCCTTCCATTGACGTTGATTACAGGGCCGCCTGCCGGCACGCGGCGGGAGTCTTCCATCAGCGCGGACACAAGAACCTCGCCCTTGTCCTCCCGTCCGAAGGCCTCGTCGGCGATGCCGAAAGCGAGACGGGTTTTGTCCAAGGATGCCGTAATCACCCGGCACCGATGATCCTCCGTCACGACGGCACACGTGAAAACCTTGTCCGCAGGCTTGAATGCGCCCTGCGCCAGAAGACACCGCCCACCGCCTTTCTCGTCGCCCGCGCCGGACACGCCCTCACCGTCCTTACCTTTCTCATGGGACAAGGCACGCGGTTTCCGGAAGATTGTGCCGTGATATCACGGGACAACGAGCCCTTCCTTGATTTTGTCACTCCGTCAGTAGCCCGCTATCGTGCAGACCGTCATGCGTTCGCCCGCCGCCTCTCGCGGGTGATCCTGCAAATGGTCCGCGGCGGTTCCATTCCTCCCCGTCCCATTCGGCTAATTCCCAACTTGGTGACCGGCGGAACCGTGTGAACGAGCGCCGGTCGCCCGCGCGTGTCCGATGCACCGTGTAAACGCGGGACTCCGACCGCGCCAACCGCAACGCGTGAACCTGCCGCACGGGAGCCGCCCCCGCCGAGAGCCTTCCCGCGGCACAGCAGGGACCGCCGCGCTTCAATGCGGAAGCGCGGCACCAACGCCGGCTCAGCGGTCTGCTCAGGGATCCAACCGCCCGCGGTAGAACCTGTTCGGATCGGGGGCGTGCTCCGGATCCGGATCGCTCCAGAGAAGCGTTTCGGCACCAAGAGTGACCGTGTCCACCGGACTCCAATCAGTGAGGTCGGTCGACGTCTCGATTGTCACCGCCGTGCCGGCCGGACCATCCATGGAAAGGTAGAGTATGCCCGCTTCGCGGAAGATCACGAGATCCACCGCAGGCACCTCCTCCGTGACAAGGACCACTTCCGTGCGGTCGGCGGCCGCATCATAGCGGGCTTCGAGGCTCCCGCCGGGGACATCGGTATAGATGATGCCCTCGGCGATGGCGGCATCGAAAAGCGCGAGGAAATCCACCTCGGGGTTTGTTCCGATGGTCTCGCTGGAACCCGCGACGGAGAGAACAGCACCCGGTGAAGCGAACGCGATCCGACCGGCCACCTCGTCCCAGCCACCGCCAAAAGCCGGAGGCACCAAACCGAGGGCAAAATCGAAGGTGTTGTTTTCGCCATCGTCGGAGCCTGCGACACGGATCTGCGCATTGCCACCGAGCGTGAGGAGACCCCCATCATTGATGTAGAGCTTTTGCGCGTTGATGACGGCGTCGCCGCCAATGTTGAGCGCCGCGCCCGCCGACTGCATGCGCAGGCCGCCGGCATGGGACGCCGTCCCGGCGGTGCGCAGGAGATTGATCGTGCCGCCCGTCATGTTCAGGGTGGCCTCCGCCGTCTCGTCGTTGGAAAAGCCCATGCGGTCGGCGTTGATCTCCCCGCCGGACATGGTGACGGACACATCCGAACCCGCCCCTTGGCCGAAGCCGATGAAACTGGTCAACGCACTGAGGGTGCCACCGGTGATATTCATGGAGACCACCGAGTCGTCGGCGTAGCCCACACGGACATTGCCCCGGCTGGCGATTTCACCGCCGGAGAAGTCGAGCGACACTTGGCTGTCGGACGCTTCGCCAAAGCGTACGCTGTTCGCGGTGAGGAAAGCCGAGTCGGCCACGCTTACCGAAACATTCACGCCCCCACTATTGCCGCCAAAAATGATATTGCCCGTCTCAACATTCAGCACACCGTCTCCGGATAGATTGAGCGCCGAAGTGGCCTCACCGGCGTTGCCGTCGTCCGAAAAGGATGCGTGGCCGCGTTGGACATTCATTTGGCCCCCGGAAATGTTGAGCGTGCCGTTGCCGTCGGCGCGGTGGCCGACACGAAGTCCGTCGCTGCGGTTGCCCTGGGTCGTCACGTTTACCGTGCCGTTGACGAGATTGAAAGTGCTCCCCGCATTGGCAGTCTGGCCAACGAAAAGACCGTAACCCATTTCCAAAATCCCGCCGCCGTCCACCGTAACGAGACCGAAGCCGGTAACCGTGTCCCGCCCAATCCGCAGGTTGCGGTTGATTCCGAGGGTGCCGCCGTTGATGAGCAACTCTCCCGTGGAACCCACCGGGGAGGCTTCCGCGTCGCCGACAAGGACATTGCGGTCAACCCCGAGGACAATTTGCCCGGGGCCGACAACAGCGCGGTCCGCGCCGGCAAGATTCACCAGCCAGTTATTCCCCGCGGATGCGTTCCATGAGTTCGGATTGTTCGTTGTCCCGTCGATGACCCAATTGGCCCAGTTGGCAAAGTCATTGTCTCCAAGGGCATTGGTCCAGACCTCGGCGTAGACCGGAGCGGCCAGCAGGGCCGCGAGGG
>SKLD01000133.1 GCA_007123395.1 Opitutales bacterium | reverse complement strand
GTGAACGGCGTGTGGATCGTTCCTATGGGTTCCATTTCCATCTCTTTTTCATTTCCGTGCCCAAGCAGGTAGAAACTTCAATCCTGAATGGCTTGGAAAATTTGCCCATTGCATTCGGCAAACCTACCATGACCCCGCATAAACACGAGCCTGAAATGGTGGAGGTGGCGGGAGTCGAACCCGCGTCCCGTGGGCTTTAGTGGGGCGCTTCTACAGGCTTAGCTTGCCATTGGTTTTTCGCGCGGGGCGCGCGGGCAAGCACGCAAAAACCCGTTGCTAGGGACCTGTTGGATACAGCGGCTTCCCGGTCTCCCGGAAGACGCTATGCCCGCTGGTCGTCAGGTTCCCCCGTAGCGGGTGTCAGGGGGTTCCTGTCGCGGCGCTTAATTAAGCCGCGAGTGCGTATTCTTGTTCGCCAGTTGTTGGCTTAGTGGATTTGATAAGGGAGCCAACCACCATCTCCCGCCTGCAACGCCGCACGCCAACCCAAGGTCGAATTCCGGAACACCCCCGAAAAACTTCCCCGAAGCCGTGCGGACGGCTTCAAAGAACAATTTGTTAGTGGGAGACGGTGGGCGTGCGGCGTATTCCTGTCAAGCCTCGGCGGGCAGGCGGGCGCTTGCCGTAAAGATGCGGCGGACGGTGTCGGCGGCCATCTTGGGGCGGCGGTATTCGTCGAAGGTGCCTTTGTTGTTGAAGGCACGCGGGCGGCCGAGGGCGTGGCCGTCGGCGTAGGTGCGGCCGTCGCAGAACTGCCAGATGGCCACGCCGGCGATGCGCTCGTCTTCGACGACGCGGCGGGCAAGCACGCCGAGGTAGGCGGCTTGGTATTGCTCGGACCAGTGGGCCTCCAGCTCGTCCCGCCAACCGTAGATCGCGCCCGCGCCCATTTCGCTGATGATGAAGGGCTTTGCCTCCTGGCCTTCCGCCTTGAGGTGGGCGAGGACGCGGTCGATGAGGGGCTCGATTTCATCGAGAGGACGCTCTTTGTCGCGGTCCTCGGGGTACCAGCCGGGGTATTGGTTGACGGAGACGACGTCGACTTTGTCGTAATTGCGCTCAACGAAAGGGCGGTTGGTGGCGAAGGTGACGAGGCGGCTGTCGTCTTCCACGCGGATGGCGGCGGAGAGGCGGGCGACAGCGGCGTCACTCTCAGGCTTGTGGCTTTCGCACTCGTTGAGGAAGCCCCAGAGAATGACGCAGGGATGATTTGCGCTGGTGCGGACCATGGCGCGCGTCTGGATTTCCTGCAACTCGTTGAAGCGCGCATCGGCTAGGTGTGCGGCGGGCGTGCCCCAGCCGAGCGCCTCTTCGAAGACGAGGAAGCCGAGTTCGTCGCAGAGATCGAGGAAGCGCTGGTCCTGCGGGTAATGGCTTCCGCGCACAAAGTTGCAGCCGAGGCGCCTGAGATGCTGGAGGTCGTGGAGGAGCTGCTGCGGGGGCAGGGCGGGTCCGAACTGCGGGTGGGCTTCGTGGCGGTTGTAGCCGAGGAGTTTAACGGGCTTGCCGTTGAGGAGGATTTTTCCCTTTTCCGCTGCGACAGTGCGCAGTCCGAAGCGCTCGATGATACTGTCACCTTCGATTTCCAAGCGCAGGGTATGGAGAGCGGGGTCCGCCGGACTCCAGAGGCGGGGGGAGGGCACGCGGGTTTTGAAGGAGGCTAGGTCTTTGCTCACCTCAAGCCCTTCGAAGACTAACTTTTCGCCCCCGTCGAAAGAAACAGTCGCATCGAGCGTGGCCGAGGTATGGCCGTCGAGCCGGATGTCGATGCGCACGTTTCCATCAAGGTCGAGGGGCGTGACGGTTACACGGTCAAGCGCGCAATCGGGCAACTCGTGCCATGCCACTGTGCGGTAGACGCCGCCGTAGCCATAAAAGTCGAAAAACGGATCGAAGAGCGGCACGCGGTCCGGATCAAAGCGGTTGTCGATGAGGATGACGAGTTCGCGGCGGGTCCCGCTGCCCGGCGGAACCGCGACGCTCCACGGCGCGTAGGGTGTCTGACAGGTGCCGAGGCATTCGCCGTCGACAAAAACACGGCCCCACAGCCCGAGACCGCCAAAGCGTATGCGCCCTCGCATGGACGGATGCACCGTGTCGATAAAACACCGCAGCGCGAAACACCCGCGCTTGCGCACGTGGTCCGGGCAACTGTCGAAGACGCCGGGGACGGTCATGAGGCCGTCCCAGCAAATGTCGCCGGGGCGGACGGTTTCCGGATCGCCCGCCGCGCCAAGCCATGCGGCCTCCCAGAGACCGTCGAGGACATGCACAGTGCGGGTGTCGTAGCGGGGAAAGTGCGGAACCATGGACATGATGAACCGCATAGACCGTGCCCTCGGTCCGTCCAAGGCAAGGGGAAAAGCAACGCGCCCAACCGTCCGGAGTTTCATCCCAATTACTCATTGCAGAATTAAATTAATGGACAGAATAAATAAACTAGAGTTTATTGTTTCTATTCATCTCATAATTAATTTATTTGACAGCCGCATTTCCGGAACTCTCTGGAAATTGCGGGCGGGGGAGAGAACTCCGGGATTGCGGGGATCGCGGAGGGCGGCGACGGTGAGGTCATGGCAGCAAAGGAATCCATCGGATTTATCGGCACCGGCATCATGGGTGCGGGCATGGCGCGCAACCTTCACAAGGCGGGCTTTCCGCTGACGGTGTGGAACCGCACGCGCGAGAAGACGTGTCCGCTTGCGGAGGAGGGCATCTCTGTGAGCGAGTCGGTGCGTGCTCTCGTGGACGCTTCCGCAGTGGTCGTGCTCTGCCTCGGCGACACGCCGGATGTGGAGGCGGTGCTCTTTGGCGAGGGCGGTGCGGCGGGCGGTGATATAGCGGGCAAATTGTTCGTCGACTGTTCCACGGTCAGTCCGGAGGCGACAAAGGTGTTTGCCGCGCGCTTGGCGGAGGCGGGCGCGGCGCTTCTCGACGCGCCTGTGAGCGGGGGTAGCGAGGGCGCCACGAAGGGAACGCTCAGCATCATGGTGGGCGGGGCGGCGGACGACGTGCGCCGCGCGCGGTCTGTCTTTGAGGCAATGGGTAAGACGGTGACCCACGTCGGTCCGCATGGCGCGGGTCAGATGGTCAAGCTAGTCAACCAGATCCTCGTCGCCGGCAGCATGCTCGCCATGGGCGAGGCACTGAACTTCGCGCGGGCGGGAGGGCTCGACCTCGGCACCGTTCTCGCGGCGGTGAAGGACGGCGCGGCGGGCAGTTGGACGCTCTCCAACCGTGGCCCGCAGGTGATCGCGGACGACTGGCGGCCCGGCTTCACCATCGACCTCCAGCAGAAAGACCTGCGGCTCGTGCGCGAAACTGCCGACGCCCTTGGCGTGCCCACTTTCGGCACCGACATCGCCGCTTCGCTCTATCGCGTGCTCCAGCGCGCGGGCCTCGGCGCAGAAGGCAACCACGCGCTCATCAAGGCGCTAGGCCTTCCGGGCAGTTGCCGCTGATGGAAGGAAGGCAGCGGATGCGCCGCCTTCCCGCAGAGTGGTAAAGTGAGGCGCATTAATGAAATTCGTTTTATTTCTCTCTTTGTGTATTATTCGAATTAGGGGCAAATAGCTCGGAGATAAAAGAAACTGGACAGAACGGGAGGCATTGCGGAGGGCTTTGGCCTTTACCTGCGTGCGTGAGCTTTGGACGATATCCGCGATGATCCCTAAACCCAATATCCTCTTCCTCCTTTCGGACCAGCAGCGCGCGGACACGCTGGGAGCGGTTAATCCGGTCATCCGCACGCCGAATCTCGACGCGTTGGCGGCCTCGGGCACGCTTTTTTCCTCTGCGTATCCGCCGACGCCGGTCTGTCTGCCCTGCCGTGCGAGCCTCATGACGGGGCAGTATCCGTCGAGCCACCGCGCGGCGCACAACAACGCCGCGCTGCGCATGGACCATTCGCCGCTTGTCGCCGACATACTGCGCGGGGCCGGCTACTACACGCACATGATCGGCAAGAGCCATGTGAATCCGTGTCACCAACCCGGCAGTCCGGAGGCGACCCCGCGCATTCATCTGCGGGACTACTGGCGTTCGTTCCGCGGGCCGTGGTATGGCTTCGAGCACGCCGACCTCAACGTGGGGCACTCCACCGAGGCGCACGCCTGCGGCATGCACTACGGCGTGTGGCTGGAGGACCGGGGTGTCGATACCGGCCGCTATTTCGGCAAGACCGGCTACTACGACTACGGTGCGTGGGATTTACCCGAGGAATACCACAACAGCCGCTGGGTGGCGGAGACGACGGTTCAGGCGATGGAGCGCGCGGCGGACGAGGGGCGGCCCTTCTACATCTGGTCGAATTTTCAGGACCCGCATAATCCGTATTTTGCCCCCGAGCCGTGGGCCTCCATGTATGATCCGCAGAAGATGCCGTCTTTCGGCTTCAAACCGGGTGAGCCGGAGTGCTTCGCGGACAAGCCGCCGTTCTATAACGAGACTTTGCGCAACCCCGGCGACTACGCCGCGCGCTACAGCCATCCGGAGATCGACGGTCCCTTCAACACAAGCGCGCTGCCGCTCGACGAACGCCGCACGCGGGAGAGTGCGGCGGTCTACTACGGCATGGTGTCGTTGATGGATAAATACATCGGGGAAATCCTCGCCGCTCTCGACCGACTCGGCATGCGGGAGAACACGATCATCGTCTTCAGCTCGGACCACGGCGACCTCCTCGGCGACCACGGCTTCTGGTGGAAGGGCGTCTTCCCCTACGAAGAATGCGTCAATGTGCCGTTCATCGCGGCCTGGCCCGGCCACATCCCGCCGGGGCGCCGCAGCGACGCCCTGCAGAGCCTCGTCGACCTCGCGCCAACCTTTTGCGCGGCGGCGGGGGTGGCGCGGCACCCGTCCTTCGAAGGCGTGGACCAACTCGCATGCTGGCGGGGCGAGGCTGGGCAGGCGCGTGATTGCCTCGTCATCGAGGAACGCCCGCATGACGGTCCGTTCAATCAGCGCATCTTCATCGAGGGCGACTACAAGCTGGTCTACTACTCTTCATTCGAGGACGGAGAACTCTACCACCGGCGAGACGACCCGCACCAAGTGCGCAACTTGTGGAAAGACCCGGCTCACCGCCGCACGCGGGAGAGCTTGATGCACCGCCTCCTGCGCGAGGAAATCAACCGTCGTGCCCCGTGGCGTCCGGTCTATCGCTGATCCGGAAGCTCCGCCGCGGCGGGGCGGGGTGCGCTTATAGTTTTGGCCGGGAATTCCCGAACGCCATCGCGGCTTGACGCGGCGCGCCCCCCGGCAACCTTCTCCGGCTATGGCCAAAAAGCAGAATGAAAACACTTCTCCGATGATCGGCGCGGAAGCACCCGCCTTTGACTTGCCGGACCAGGACGGTAAACGGCACCGGAACGCAGACTACGCCGGGCGGTATGTCGTTCTCTTCTGGTACCCGAAAGACGCCACCCCCGGTTGCACAAAGGAAGCCTGCGGCTTTCGCGACACAGCGAAGGAATTTACGGCTTCCGGCGCGGCGGTGCTGGGGGCGTCCGCGCTCGACAGCGCCTCCAAGGCCAAGTTTGCAGCCAAGCACAACCTCGGTTTTCCCCTCCTCGCGGACGAGGATCACACCGTGGCCGAGGCCTTCGGTGTGTGGAAGGAGAAGTCGATGTACGGGCGCAAATACATGGGCATCTCGCGTGAGACCTTTGTCATCGGCCCGGACGGAAAAATTACCGCGCACTGGCCCAAAGCGGCGGGCAGCGAAAGCCACGCCCCGGAGGTCTTGCGCTGGTTGGAAGAAAACGCGGGTTAAGCGCCGGGGGTTCCGCGGGCGCGGCGCAAGGTCTTCCCTGATTTTTTTGGAGCATTGAAAGATTCACCTATTGTGCCCTCCTCATGCTTGGGCATCTTGTTCGAGTTCCAGCCGTAGCAACGCACAAGCTGGAAACTCTTGTCGGGGATGTGTTGCGTAATCGCGGCGATAAAGTCGCATAAGGTGATTTGACTTTGGCGCCTTTTATCGTTCTGGATGCGATCAACTTTGCAGCAGGATTCGTCCGGCAAATGACGTGGGAAACCTAATGCACAGCCTCGTAACAAAGTCATCGCCTCAATTCATCAACGGCAGCAACTGATTGCAGGGGCAGATTGAGGACATACAGGCTTCGGTAAGCGTATTTTACAAATGGGAAAGACTATATGAACCAATCTGAACTCTCACCTACCAACCTGCAAGCTTTTGGCCCCGTCCCCACCCCCCGTCAACTGGCTTGGCATAAGCGGGAATTTTACGGTTTCATTCATTTCTCTGTAAATACTTTCACCGGCAGGGAATGGGGATATGGAGATGAATCCGCAGGGATTTTTGCACCAACCGCTTTTGATGCGGATCAAATCGTTCGCACTGCAGCAGAAGCCGGTATGAAAGGATTGATACTTACTTGCAAGCATCATGATGGATTCTGTCTCTGGCCCTCAATTTACACTGAGCATTCAGTCAAGAACAGCTCCTGGCTTCGGGGAAAAGGCGACGTAGTCCGCAGTATTTCGGAAGCATGCGGCAACCATCAGATTGGCTTCGGCATTTATTTATCACCTTGGGACCGAAATCACCCCGACTACGGCGGTCCAAAATACATTGAATATTTCCGAAACCAACTGCACGAATTGACCACTCAATACGGTGAGCTGTTTGAGGTATGGTTCGACGGTGCCAACGGTGGTGACGGTTATTACGGCGGCGCCAACGAGACAAGAAGCATTGACCGGGAGACCTACTACGATTGGGATTCAACTTACGAAATCGTCCGCAGAAACCAACCGAATGCAGTCATTTTCAGCGACACTGGTCCAGATATTCGCTGGATAGGCAATGAGGACGGCATAGCGGGTGAGCCCTGTTGGGCAACCATAGACAAAGGCCGTCTCTTATCTGAAAGACGCAAAACATCGCCGAAGACCAGTCTCAATGACAACATGGTCGGAGCTTGGGATTCCCCGACAGCTATGTTAACATCAGGGCACCGGCATGGATGTTCTTGGTTGCCAGCAGAATGTGATGTGTCAATTCGTCCAGGCTGGTTCTATCACGCATCCGAAGATGATAAAGTTCGAACACCTGATGAACTCATCGATCTGTATTTTCAATCAGTCGGTCGCGGCGCGTCCCTTCTTTTGAATTTACCGCCGGATCGTCGTGGACTGATTCATGAAAAAGACGTCGCAAGCCTGAAGATTTTCCAATCTCGCCTGGAGCAAATATTCAGCCTTAACTTGGCGCAGGAAGCTCGCTGCAGTGCCAGCAACATAAGAGGCGGCAGCCAGATTTTTGCAGCTGAAAATGCGATTGACGGGAATCCGGAAACTTACTGGTCCACCGATGATGATGCTAATGCTCCTGCCGAGCTTATACTCGAGTTCCCAAAGACCGTTACGTTCAATATTTTACAGCTCAGGGAGTTTCTTCCGTTAGGTCAACGAATTGACCGGTTTGCTTTGGATGTCGAGGCAAGTGGCGCATGGAAACAATGGTGCTGCGAGCAGGCAATCGGCTCTCGCCGCCTAATTCGAGGTCAAATCTGCACCACGAGCCGGGTGCGGTTCCGTGTGGTATCGGCTCCAGTGTGCCCGGCCATCTCTGAACTGGCGCTGTATTGTGATTTGAAAACCCGCAGTACACCGACGGAGGAGAGAAAATAACTCCCTCGATCATTTCGCCGAAATTCCCTTCCTGCCATGCGACGAGACCCGCGTCCGTCTGTGCAACACCTTCAGTTGCGGTAACTGGGGCCGGGTTTGCTTGAATCGGCCTATGAAGCGGTGTTTGGAGACCCCGTTCTTGGACCGCTCAGCCCCGCTTGGCGAGGACGTCCTTTTCGTAGTTGCGGACGCTGTCCATCCACTCACCGTCGGCGGGGGTGTCCTGGCGGCGGCAGAATTCCTCCCAGACGAGGTTCCACGGGAGGCCCTTGGCGTCTTCGAGGAGGGCGAGGCGGGTGCCGAAGTCGCCCGTGTTTTCCGCTTCTTCGAGGCGCTTGCGCGGGAGGAGGAGTCCCTGCAGGAGCGCTTTCTTGGTGTTGCGCGCGCCGATGGCCCATGCCGCGATGCGGTTGATGCTGGCATCGAAGAAATCCATGCCGATGGAGATGCGGTCGAGCGCGCCGCTCCCTGCCACCTCGGCGAGCATGTCGCGCGTGGGGTCGTCGAGGGCGACGACGTGGTCGCTGTCCCAGCGCACGCCGCGCGAGACGTGGAGTAGGAGGTGCGGGACGAAGAGGAGGACGGCGGAGATTTTGTCGGCGACGGACTCGGTGGGGTGGAAATGTCCGGCGTCGAGGCAGAGGCCGACTTGGTGCTTTGCGGCGAAGGCGAGATAGAACTCGTGGGAACCGGCGGTGTAGGATTCCACGCCGATGCCGAAGAGCTTGCTTTCCACGGCGTCGATATTCCACTCGCGGGCGACATCCGCGGCGAAAACGGCTTCGAGCGACTCGAGGAGGCGCGCGCGGGGCGCGGCGCGGTCGGCGGGGGTGTCCTTGTAGCCGTCCGGGATCCAGATGTTGTTGACGACGGGCTTGCCCAGCTCGCGGCCGATGACGGCGCCGATGCGGCGGGCGGCGATGCAGTGGTCGACCCAGAAGCGGCGCACGGCGGGATCGCGGTGGGCGAGGGTGAAGCCGTCGGCGGCGCGCGGGTGGGCGAAGCAGGTGGGGTTGAAGTCGATGCCCCAGCCGGCCGCTTTGGCCCAGTCGATCCACGAGCGGAAGTGCTCCGCCGTGAGCATGTCGCGGTCGGCGCCGCCGGCGTTGTCCGTGGCGTAGATGGCGTGGAGGTTAAGGCGCAACGGCCCGGGGATGAGGTTCCCTGCCGCCACGATGTCACTCACCAACTCGTCAAAGTTGGTCGCCCGGCCCGGCTGGTTGCCCGTCGCGAGAATACCCGAGCCGGCCGAGTCCCCCGCGCCCTCGAAGCCCCCGACATCGTCACCCTGCCAGCAATGCATGGAGACGGGCGTCTCCGCGAGCGTCGCCAGTGCGGCCTCGGTGTCGACGCCCAGCGCGCTGTAGCGCTCGCGGGCGTAATTGTAGAGTGAGGATTGGGGTTCGGATGCGGGTTCAGGCATGGCGGGCAGTGTTCCAATGCTATAGGGCGAGCGGCAAGCGGAAACTGGTCCGTCTCGTAGCTGAAAATGTTGAAAAAAATAAAATTACGACAATTCCGACATATTTTGCTTGAGTTACCGTTTTCTTGTGGATTGTCTTCGGCGCATGAAGTCTTGGATGCGCCGGATTAGGTTTTCGCGGATTTCGTCCGTTAGGCGGAGAATGCTCATTTTGCTACTGTTATTTTCGGGAGCTTGTGCGGGCGCGGAGGAGAAGGGGCGGGCAATGAGTGAATTTGATCATTTACAGGAACGCTTGCGAAACACCTATCAAGAGGAGGTGACGGATGTTCCGGTTGAGCGGTATCTGCGGAAGATTGAGGATACCGGAGAGTTTTCGGGTCTGGACTACAATGGCTTGGAGGATTTCCGGGAACATCTGCGCCGCGTGGTGGTGCTTGCGCGGTGGTCCGCGAACGAAGCGGCAGAGCCACCGGCGCCAGCAGTCAAGGCTCTCCATTGGTGGCTTACAGAGGATTATCTCGATTCCAACTGGTGGTGGACGTATATCGGCTTTCCTGAGCAGATCAGTCCGGTGACGGCGCTGTGGGGCAATTATCTGGAGGCGGAGTATCCTGCGGTCTTTCGCAAGCTGATCGCTTATCACGACCGCGTCTACAGTTATTCACAGACCACGCCTCGCGGCGACGGCGCCAATCTCGCCGACATGAGTTATTATGCAATGGTGGGGGCCATTATGGCGCGGAATGCCCGCCGCATGGAGCAGTTGAAGGAGCGGGGATTTGAGCGCGCCATCCGTTTGGTGGGGCGTGAGGAGCCCCTCGACGGCTGGCGTCTGGACGGAACCATGCTTGCGCACGGGCCGCAGTTGCACAACGGCACGTATGGCAGGGAGTTGGCAAATTCCGCCAGCCGCGCGCTCGTCCTGCTGCACGGCACGCGTTGGGAGCTTGAGCGGTCCGCCCTTGAACTTATCGAGGGGCAGATGCTCGATGCCGTGCGCCACATGACCTACGGCAATTGGTTTGACTACAACGCGGTGGGGCGGGCCCTCAGCCGACCACCAAGCGCCTCGCTCGGGATCGGCTTCATTGGCGTGATCCAGCGGTTGCTTCAAATGGACCCGGACCATCCGGAAGAGTTGAGCCGCTTGCTGGCAAGAATCGAGGAAGACGCGGTGACACCCGAAAACTATTTTGCCGGAACACGCGCATTCCCCGTGGGAGAATTTCTTTCCCACATCCGCCGCGGCTACTACACGTCGGTGAGGCTTGTCTCCGAACGCACGCGGCGCAATGAGGCCCTCAACAACGAGGGCCGCCGCAACCGGTATTTCGGCGACGGGATTCAATTCACTCTCGTACACGGCGACGAATACGATGATCTGCCTGCCTTGTGGGATTACGCGCGCCTGCCGGGATTGACCGCGCGCCAAGCGGAGGACCTGCAGCCCCCGGTGACGGCGGGTGAGCCCGGACGCGCGAACTACGCCGGGGTTCTTGCGGAAGACGGTCTCGGAATTGCGGCGATGCGGTTGGATGTGGATTCGCTCACGGGGTGGAAGAGCTGGTTTTTCATGGAGGAGGGAGTCGTCGCGCTGGCGAGCGACCTCCGCAACAGCGATCCCGAGGACCGCGTGGGCGTGTGGACCACTCTGAACCAGACACGCGCTTCCGGCCCGGTGCATGGAGGGTACGGAAACGGGGCGAACATTCACTGGACTGGAGAAGGCGCGGAACGCGTCGCGGAAAAGCCCGCATGGTTCTGGCACCGGGACATCGGATATCTTGTTATGGCGGGCGACGGGGATGTGGAGGTTTCGGTGGAAGAGCGGACCGGCGACTGGTCGGATGTGGGCACCTCCTC
>SKLD01000303.1 GCA_007123395.1 Opitutales bacterium | reverse complement strand
AGAGCGAGATCAATCCAAACCTGCCGACGGGGGCCGTCGAGGTGGCGGTGGGATCCCTCGTAATCCACAACATCTCCGAGACGCCCCCGTTTCCCCTCGACGACGAGAAGGCGGGACGCGTGAACGAGGACCTGCGCCTGCACTACCGCTACCTCGACCTGCGGCGCCCCGGCATGTTCCATGCGCTCAAGCTCCGCAGCAAGGCCGCCAAGGCGACGCGGGATTATTTCGACGAAGAAGGTTTTCTGGAGATCGAAACGCCCTGCCTCTTCAAGAGTACACCGGAGGGTGCACGCGAGTTTCTCGTCCCCAGCCGACTCAACGCTGGTAAATTCTACGCCCTCGCACAGAGCCCGCAGCAATACAAGCAGATGCTCATGGTCGCGGGGGTGGAGCGCTACTACCAGATCGCGCGGTGTTTCCGCGACGAGGACCTGCGCGCCGACCGGCAGCCCGAGTTTACCCAGATCGATATCGAGGCATCCTTCATCGAACGGGAAGACATGTATGCGCTCGTCGAGGGTATGCTCGCGCGCATTTGGAAGGAAGTCCTCGATGTGGAAATACGGACGCCGTTTCCACGCCTCGCCTACCGCGAGGCGATGGACCGCTACGGGGTCGACAAACCCGACACCCGCTTTGGCCTCGAACTGGTCGACCTGAGCGGACTCTTCAAGGCAAGCGCGTTCAAGGTTTTCGCCGGAACAGTTTCTTCCGGCGGCGTTGTTAAGGCTCTCAATGCGAAGGGCTTGGCCGACGCCACCCAAGGCGAGATGCGCGACCTTGAAAACGCGGCTAAATCGCTCGGCGCAAAAGGGCTCGCCTTTATCCGCGTCACGCCCGAGGGGGAATGGAAGTCGCCCATTCTCAAGTTTTTCTCGGAGGAAGAACGGGCCGAGCTTAAGCGGATTCTCGGTATCGAGCCAGGCGATCTCGTGTTTTTCGCCGCAACGGAATGGGAGCGCGCCTGCACGATCCTCGGGCGGGTGCGCCTCGACAGTGCCAAGCTGCTCGAAAAACGCGGCCGCCTCTCCATTCCGCAGGGCCAGTACAACTTCCTCTGGGTGATCGAGTTTCCGCTCATGCTCTTCGAGGAGGAGCAAGGCCGGTTTGTCGCTGCCCACCATCCCTTCACCGCTCCCGTGCCCGAAGACGTGCCGCTGCTCGACACCGATCCCAAGGCCGTGCGCGGGCAGCACTACGACTGCGTCCTTAACGGCTGGGAGATCGCGGGCGGATCCATCCGTATCCACCAACCCGATTTGCAGAAGCGCGTCTTCGAGGAGATTCTGCAGATTCCGGCGGATGTCGTTGAGGAACGCTTCGGCTACATGCTCCGCGCCTTCAAATACGGAGCGCCGCCGCACGGGGGGATCGCTTTCGGATTCGACCGCCTCGTTTCCCTCCTCGCCGGTAAGCCTATGATCCGCGATGTCATCGCCTTCCCGAAAACCCAGAAAGGGCAGGACCTCATGTCCGACGCGCCGGGTTCGGTGACGCCGCGTCAACTCCGCGACGTCCATATCGAACTCGCCGGGGTCGAAGACATGTAGGGCCGGCCGCTCCCGTGCCGTCCGGCTACGGGCAAAAATGTCCGTGCTCCCATCCTTTCAGCCGCAAACAAGAATAAGTGTTTACAAAACACATTTCAGAAATATATTATTCGACAAAAACTAGCTCAGTGTTAAATAAATTGACGCGTGACACGAGGAAAGATCAAGGCTGCGGGGTGACGCCGGGTGTCCGGCGGTGGGCGTATACTTGTTCGGCTGGAATCCGGACCGGCTGTCAAGCGCGGACGACAGCTTCGACTTGGACCTTGGTGCCGGGCGGCTGGTATGGGACGAGGGTGCCTTCGAGGGATTTGTCGTCGAGGGTGAGGGCAGGGGAAACGCCACTGCTATCGACGCGGATGCGGATGGTGTATTCCGCTCCGCGCAGGTGGCGGACGACGGTGCATTCTGTCCAGCCCCGGGGAAGTTTTGGATCGACGCGCAGGCCTTCGTATTCGGCGCGCACGCCGAGGATCCATTCGAGCCCGGTGAGGTAGAGCCATGCGGCGGAGCCGGTGCGCCAGCCGCTGAGGTAGAGACTGCGCTGCATACGCCGCTTTACGACCGGGCCGATGTACATGTTGGGCACGGCGAAGGGCTCGGTGTCCGTATTGGGCTTGTTGTCAGTATCGGGAAGGATGGTGCGGGTAGCGTCCCAAGCCTCGCCGCCGCGGCCGCTCATGGCAAGGGCGGCGGCCCAGAAGCAGTTGCCATGGGTGTAGACGCTGCCGTTTTCGTAGAAGCCGGGGGTCATGATGGACATCTGCCCGATGCGCGGCTTGAAGAAGGTGGACTGCGGGTAGCTGAGGACGACGCCGTAGCCGACGTCGAGGTTGTCGTAGACGGCTTTGACAGCAGAAGCGGCGCGCCCTTCGTCAGCGATACCGCTGATGACGGACCAGCTCTGCGGATTGACGAAGATGCGCAGTTCGCCCCTGTCCTCGGGAGGTCCGGCGGACGCACCCACGGGCACGCCGTCGTCGTCGAAAGCGCGCATATAGTAGCCGCCGTCCGCATCCCATGCGGATTGGTTGACGGCGTCGGCGAGTTCGCGGGAGGCGCGGCGCATCTCGTCGGCAACTTCGGAGCGGCCGAGGCGCTCCGCGAGTTCGGCGAGGAGGTCGCAGCCCCATTTCACTTGCATGGAGAGCATGACGCTGACGCCCTCGCCGCGCCGACCCACACCGTTCATGGTGTCGCACCAGTCGCCGTAGTAGATTTTACTCAGACCGTGGCGGCCCCGGTGTTCAAGGAGGTGCCGCTGCGCGAGAACAACGTGGTCCCAGACGGAGCCCGCCTCGACCGGTTCCGCGTAGGGATCGTCTTGGTTGAGGTAGGGAACGGTGGCGT
>SKLD01000141.1 GCA_007123395.1 Opitutales bacterium | reverse complement strand
GGCGAGATCGACCAGCATCATGCGGCCTTCCTCTCCGTTCTCGAAATAGTCCGGGTTGAGCATCAGCTTGTAGCTGCCCTCGCGCACCGAGATGGATTGCCCGGCGAAGGGGAGCGTTCTTCGCTCATCGGGCGACAGGGGACGGTACTCTCCGGGGAGGCCGTCGAGCGAATAGGGCGGTCCCGTCGTGAGCCAACCGCGGTGCGCATAGTTGAATATCAAGGCGGGACGCTTGTCCCTCCCGGGTTCCTCAAGGAGGCGGCGGAAACTCCGCCCATCCATCGGCAGGGCCTCGGAAACCGGTTCGACCCCCGCGAGATCGAGGAGCGTGGGCGCGAGGTCGGCAAGGTCGAGTGGCGTGTCGATTTCGCGGGGTTCGATGCGCCCCGCCCAGCGAATGAAGAGCGGCGAACGCACCCCGTTTTCATAGAGATCGCCCTTCCAGCCGCGCAGACCAGTGACCTTGCGCAATCTCCGGTCCGCGTCGCTCAAGAAAGCCCCGTCGATGGCTGGGCCGTTGTCGCTCTTGAAGACCACCACGGTGCGCTCCTCGAGGCCGAGCGCGTCGATCTCTCCGAGGATACGCGCAACCTGTTCGTCGAGAAACGAAACCATGCCCCAGAGCTTGGAAAGCGCATCGGAAAGTCCCTTCTCCCGGTAGTGGGCCACCCATCGCTCCGGCGCGTCATGACGCGAATGCGGCGTCATGGTCGAGAAATAGGCAAAAAACGGTTGCTCGCGGTGGCGGCGGATAAAGTCGATGGCGTAATCCGCCATGACCTCATCCGCCCAACGCTCGTGTTCGACTTCAGTGCCATTGAAGAGGCCGCGCGTCGCCCGGTGGCGGTAAAGCTGCGCCATGTAGGCTTCATCAAAGCCCCGCTGCCAAGGATAGTAGCCCTCCGTGTAGCCGGAGTGCCACTTCCCCCACATGCCCGTGGCATAACCCGCCGCCCGCAGGTTGTCCGCGAGGGTGCGTTCGTCGAGGTGGAGGAAATCCTTGCCCCCGTGCACGTGGGAGACCCCCGTGCGGAGAAAATGCCGCCCCGTCAGCAGGGTTGCCCGGGAGGGAGCGCAAGTGGGGTTGACCGTGAACGCCGAAAACCGCGTGGACTCCCGGCCAAGGGAATCGAGGTTGGGCGTTTCGACCCACTCATTCCCGTGTAATCCGAGATCATCCCAGCCGAGGTCATCGCACTGGATGAGAATGAAATTCGGCTGAAGCTCCGGGGTGAATGCCTGCATTGTGTCAGCGCTAAGCAAGGAACATGCGGCCAATAGAGAGGTTCGGAAGTCCATGCGGTGATTCGCCGAAGGGGCGAGGAAGCCAATCGGAGCACGAAGACCCCAACCTTCAGGCATTGTCGCAGAAACCACCCGTGCCACACGGGAGCGGTTGCGCAACCTGTTCCGCGCAGACCGTCGGAGTCCAGTTCCACCCGCTCATTTCCGCAGCCTCCCAATGAACCGCACCGCTGGCCGGCCGAATTGCCAGCGCTCGGGTTCCTCTCGGTCCGTCTTGCTCGATACCCTTGCGGGGCGCCGAAGGCATTTATATAAAGAAAATCAGCAGTAAAATGCCCCGATCTGAGCAATTTTCCTTACAAAAAAACCGTAGGAAAGGCGTATTTTTTGCTCGCTCCGGATGCAACGGTTACTTATATTCCTTCCAGGATTCTAATCCGGCCTTTGTACACTCCGGTCGGGGGGCCACAGTCGTGGTCCGACCACGGCAAGAAGGCCGGAGCGGAACTCCGTCATTAAAACAAAGCAAACAACAAGGCAGAAGCAATGAAAAGAAACCTATCAGCAGTGAGCCTGCGGAGATCAAAGCGATGGAAGCCTTGGTGAACGAAGACCTCGCGGCGAAGCTCTCCGACACCGCGAACAACGCCGGCTGGATCATCATCGAGTTCGACCCGCCGGCGTACAATGTGCCAGACGAAGACGACCTTCAGGTCGTAGAGGACACCTGGGGTTTGCCCTACCCGCTCGAACTGGCGGCGGTCTTCGGCCGGGCTGATGCCGCGGATGACTGGACGTTCCTCTTCCTCGCCCGCAACCAGCAGCCCGTCGACGGAAATCACACGTACACGAACGGCCGCTTGGGCGAACTGGACCAAGCCGTACAGATCCTCGTGCAGGATGTCTCGAACCCAACGTGGTTCAAAAAAGCAGATGGCTCCTACGTGCATAGCGACGCAACCCTTGATGGGTATGACCTGAACGCTGTCGTGGCGCTGCACGACGTCCTGAACTGTTACGACGAGACCGCGTGGGGTGAGGGGTATCGCTTCACCGAGCGCGGCAACTGGGGTATGTTTTTCACATACACGGTCTGCGGGTCTAAGTGATTGCCAGACAGAAACCGCCTGGGGCGGCCTGAACCAAGATTATCGGTGTAGGCTGAGAATACGCAGCTTATTATTGAACAGCCCCCTGGGGAAAGAGCTTCTCCGGGGGGCTTATCTTTTTGTCGTCTTAAGCCCACTTCGATAGCGCTCTCATCCGAGCGCCATTGGGCATTGGCAGAAGCCGTACCGCGTTCACGCAATGACGGGATCTCCGAGCAACTCCCGCAGGTTTTTTTCATGCTCTCGAGTCTCCGCGGCCTGGTCGGAAACCGTTTCTTCAAAATGCCCGGTCGTGAAGGCGGACAGACGCTTGGGGCCGGCATGGGCATTGAAAACACTGAACTGCCCCGGCGGAGGAACGGCGGGATCCCATTGCAAACAGGCATACACGGCGGGGATGAAGAGGCGGCGGGCGGCAAAAACCGCATCGAAGTAGCGCAGGGTTCCGGCGATTTCCGGACGGGCGAGCCACAGCCGGCGCACAGCCTCGCCGCTACCGTTGCACTCGCACCGCAGACGGAATGGATGGTTTCCGAAGGTCGGCTGACCAATC
>SKLD01000002.1 GCA_007123395.1 Opitutales bacterium | reverse complement strand
CCCTGAAAACCGATATTTTTAGGGTCAGGGCCTCACTGGGAACTGTAAGCAAAACAAATTGCGGTTTGGGGCCTATGCCTCCGGCATTTCGAGGACGGTCCGTTCCGGGCCGACGCGCAGGCGGGCCGGGAGCGGTTCGATGCGCGCGGCGTATTCATCGAGGCGGTCGGCGACGAGGCCTTGGGCGATGAGTTCGCGCTCGGGGAGGCGGCCTTTGTCGCCGCTCTCGTCGAGAAAGGCCTCTAGGGCGGCGCGCATTTCCGCGAGAGTCGCGGCGTGCGCCGGATCGGCGGCGAGGTTGCGCACGTTATCGGGGTCGGCGAGGCAGTCGTAAAGCTCCTCGGGTGGTTTCGTCTCGGCGAGCCATGCGGTTTGGGCCGGGGCCAGCTTTCCCGCCGCGCCCAGTTCGCGGACTTCGCGCGTCGTCTCTTGCTTTTCCATGTAGCGGTTGCGTTGGGCGTAGGGAAGCTGCGGAAAGAAGTTGCGGATGTAGCGGAAGCGTCGGCTCCGCGCCGTACGCACGCGGTCGTAGGCCTCGTCCATGCGATCGCGCCCGGAAAAGCAATAGGCGCGTTCGGCGGGGGCGCGGTTTTCGCCGAGGAAAACGCGACCTTGGTAGGCATCCGGCACCGGTATGCCGCAAAGCGAGAGCAGGGTGGGGGCGATGTCGACCCAGCTCACCGGTTCATCGGCGACGGTGCCGGGGGCGATCTTGCCCGGCCAGCGGATGATGAGGGGCAGGTTCACGCCGGCGTCGTAGCACCAGCGCTTTTCGCGCACTAGGCCGCGGCCGTGGTCGGAGAGGTAGAGGACGATGGTGTTGTCGCGTTGGCCGCTGCGGTCGAGGGCGTCGAGGGCGCGGGCGATTTGCCGGTCCTGGAGGCGGAGGCAGTCGTAGTGCCGGGCGATGTCGGCGCGCACCGCCGGAGTGTCGGGCAGGTAGGCGGGCACCGTGACGGCGGCGGGATCGCAGCGCTCGCCGCGGGCGAGGTGCGGCGCGACATTTGTCTCCCACTCCTCCGGCCACATCTTGCTTTCGTGGGTGACGCTGAAGTTGTGAAAGAGGAGCCACGGGCGGTCGTTGAGCTTGCCTGCCGCAAGATCGTCGAACCAATCATGCCGGTCGTCGGCAAAGGAGGCGGGCGGCTCAAAGTTGAAGTCGGTCTTGTTCGACCAGTTGACGTAGTAGCCTGCGTCGCGCAGTTCTTCAGTGAAGAGCCGCGGCGGGCGCAGGACGGTGGAGCGCATGTGGTGCGAACCAACGGTCCATTGGTATTGGCCGAGGACGAGCGCGGAGCGGCTGGGCGCGCACACGGGTGCCGAGGAGCAGGCCGTCGTGTAGCGCGCGCCTTCGGCGGCGAGTCCGTCGATGGCGGGGGTGTGCGCGGTGGCGTCGCCGTAGCAGCCGAGCGTGCGGCTGGTGTCCTCGGCGACGAGGAGCATGACATTCGGGCGACTCACTTCGTCTCGGCGGCGGCGCGGGTGGGCAGGTATTTGTCGGTCACGGCGCCCTCGCTCGCGGAGGCGACGGTAGCGGCGTATTTGGCGAGGACGCCGCGGGTCTCCGTGCAGCCGGCCGCCTTGTAGTCGGCGAGGCGCCCTTCAAGTTCTGCCTGCGGGATGTTGAGCGAGATGGTGTTCTTGACGGCGTCGATCTCGATCTCGTCCCCGTCACGCACGACGCCGATGGGGCCGCCGAGGGCCGCCTCGGGTGTGACGTGGCCGACGTCGAAGCCGTGGCTGCCGCCGGAGAACCGCCCGTCAGTGATGAGGGCGACCTCCTTGATCAGTCCGCGCCCGGCCACGGCGGAGGTGGGCGAGAGCATCTCGCGCATACCGGGGCCGCCCACCGGCCCTTCGTTGCGGATGACGACGACGTCGCCCGCGACGACATCGCCGCGGAGAATGCCTTTGAGGGCGTCTTCCTCGGACTCGTAGACCTTGGCCGTGCCCTTGAAGTAGAGACCTTCCTTGCCCGTGATCTTGCCGACCGCGCCCGTAGGCGCGAGGTTGCCGCGGAGGATGCGCAGGTGGCTCTCCGTTTTGATGGGGTCGTCGAAGGGGCGCACGAGGTCCTGCGCGGAGGGAAACTCGGGATAGGGCGCGACACCTTCGAGGCTCTCCGCGAGGGTCTTGCCCGAGACCGTGGCGCAGTCGCCGTGCAGCATGCCGCGGTCGAGGAGGTCCTTCATGAGCGGGCGGATGCCGCCGATGCGGATCATGTGCGACATGTTGTAGCGGCCGAAGGGTTTCACGTCGCAGAGGACGGGCGTGCGGTCGCCGATGGTGCGGAAGTCGTCGATGCTCAGCTCGACCCCCGCGCTGTGCGCGATGCCGAGGAGGTGGAGGACGATGTTTGTCGAGCCGCCGAGGGCGATGCCCACCGTGATGGCGTTTTCAAAGGCCTGGCGCGTGAGGATGTCGCGCGGGCGCAGGCCCGACTGGAGCATCTTCATGACGGCGTTGCCCGCACGCTCGCAGTCGGCGCGTTTGTCCTTGGAGATGGCGAGCTGGGCGCTGCTGCCGGGCAAGCTCAGCCCGAGCGCCTCGATGCAGCTCGCCATGGAGTTGGCCGTGTACATACCGCCGCATGAACCCGCGCCGGGGATGCAGGCCTTCTCCACTTCATTCAGCTCGGCGGCGTCGATCTCGCCGCGCGCGTGCTGGCCCACTGCCTCGAAGATGGAGACGATGTCCACGTCCTTGCCCTTGTGGATGCCGGGCAGGATGGTACCGCCGTAGATGAAGACGGACGGGCGGTTGAGCCGAGCAATGGCCATGACACAGCCGGGCATGTTCTTGTCGCACCCGCCGATGGCGATGAGCCCGTCAAAGCCCTCCGCCGCGCACACCGTCTCGATGCTGTCGGCGATCACCTCGCGCGAGACGAGGCTGTAGCGCATGCCCTTCGTCCCCATGCTGATGCCGTCGGCCACCGTGATCGTGCCGAAGGTCACCGGCTTGCCGCCGGCCGCCTCCGTGCCCTTGGCGGCGTGCTCGGCCAGTTCGTTGATGTGCATGTTGCACGGCGTGAGGTCGCTCCATGTCGAGGCGATGCCGATCTGCGGCTTCTCAAAATCCGTGTCGCCGAAGCCCACCGCGCGCAACATGGCGCGCGCCGGGGCGCGGTCGTCACCGTCCACGACGGTCGAGGAATGGGGTCGGTTTTGCGTGGTCATATGCGCCCCCTAAACCATGCCCTCGCCATGGCGGAGGCAACCTCAATTCTGATCAAAAGCGTCCTGCGCCTTTACCACAACTTCCCTCCGTGCGGCACACCCAACGTGCCGGGCGAAGTGGCTTCGCGCTCATTGACAAGGACGGCACCCAGCCGATAGACATCATGCTCCGCTGGATTGAGATGATGAATCAGGGCCCGACCGCAACCCCGTCCGGGATCGCCGGACAACTTCCCGCTGCCCGCTGGCGCGCCGCCGAGGCGGCGGGCTTGTTCGCGCTGACGCTCTTCGCCCCTTTTGTCATCCATTTGCTGCCGGTGTGGGGCGACGAGACATGGGGCGCGCGTCTCCTGCCGATGTTTTTCGGTCCCCTTCTCGCCGCAATGTTCTGCCGTATGGAGGTCGGGATTGCGATCGCCCTGCTGGCACCATGGGCGAACCATTTCCTCACGGGGCGCCCGCTGCCTCCCATGGCGGTGATCCTTTGCCTACAGCTTCTCGTGTTTGTTTTGTTTCTGCGATGGCGCTTCGCGGTCCGCGGACCCCGTATCCACGATCCCGTGTTCGCCTATCCGACGGCGGTCGCCGCATCAGCGGGCCTCATTGCCGTCGTGCCCGCCTTGCACCCCGCCGGACCGTTCGCCCATTGGGTGGGTTCCGTTCTCACAGCGTGGCCGGGCATGGCTCTGCTTGCGGCGGTGACTTACCTTGCCATCCGGTTTCACCGCCAACCTCCGGCCGCCGCGCAATGAGTAACGCGAAGCCATTGCTCTCATTTGCCGCAATTCGTGAGAGGCTGCGTGAAGTCTCCCTGCCCGCGGGCGACCACGTCGTGGGGATCCATACCGGCGGCACCGTGCCGGCCGCCCTCGTCGCCTACCGCATGGGGTTGCCTCTCGATTACCTGCACCTGCGCTTTCGCAATCCGGACAACAAACCGGAGTCCGACGCCCCCCGGCTGCTGGCACCGGTCCCGGATATCCCACCGGGTGTATCCATCCTGCTTGTCGACGATGTTTCGGTCAGCAGAGCAACCTTCCGCCGCGCGCGCGCATGCTTCCCCCGCCACCCTGTCGTCACGATTGCTTTCAAGGGGAGCGCCGACGTTGTCCTCTTTCCGGAAATCGAGGGATGTGTCCGCTGGCCATGGAGTGTTCCGTCCGATGTCGAACCTGCGCGAAAGCCCGGATGAATCCTGCAATCCGTCTGAAGGCTTTCGTCCTCTTCATCACGTGTCTGGTTCTGCCGCACGGCTCGGTTGCGTCCGTCGACTCCGGTGACCCGATTGTCGAGCTGCCCCCCTACACCGTCGTATCGCCGGTCATCGACACGGTGGACTGGGAGGCGGAGCGGGGAAAGGTCACCCGTGTATCCGAGGAACAGATACAAGCCCTCAATGCGCACGACCTCTCTTCCGCACTGCGCCGCGTCACCGGGGTGACGGTGTCCCGTTACGGCATGGTGGGCGCCTTCGGCGGCAGCGACGGTGGAGCTGTTTTCATCCGCGGGCACGGCACCGGGCGTCCCGGTTCGGAAATCGTCACGCTTGTTGACGGGATCCCGCGGTTCGTCGGCGTGTGGAGCCACCCCATCCTCGACATGGTGTCCGTCGACGCCGCCCGCACTGTCGAGGTCTATAAGAGCCCGCAACCGGTTCACATCGGCAATATGGGCTTTGGCGCGGTCAATGCCGTCTCCAAACAGTCGGCCGGCGAGCCGCCCGGCGGTGCGGTTCATGCCTCTTATGGGCGGCACGGCACCCGTATGATCCGCGCGGAGGGCGGGTTCGGAGACGGTCCCGTGGACGGTTATTTCGTGGCGTCCTCGCGGACAAGCGACGGGCACCGCCCGGACGCCTCCGGCTCCGTCTCGGCGTTCTACGGTCACCTCGGCGCGCAGTTGAGCCCGGAATGGCGGGCGTGGGTGCGGGTACACCACAATGACGGATGGGCGCGCGATCCGCAACTGGACGGAGAGGCAACACCCGTGCCGGAACGTTTCGCGACCAAGGCGACCCTCTTCAGCGCGGTCCTCGAACAGGACCGCCCGGATCAAGGAAGCTCCCTGCGCGTCTACTACGACGACGGTTCGCTGGATTGGCGGGAGTGGAGGGCACCCCCTCCGCCGCCCCCGGGGCGTCCCGCCCAGCAGCTCAACACATTGACCGACTTTAGGAACTACGGGCTGCGCGCCCGCCATCACCGCGAGCTTCCCCGCGGATGGCGCGCGACCGCCGGTATCGACGCCGACAGCTACGGCGGAGAGACGCGGGAGGTGTTCGCCGAAGACGGGCCGCGCCCCTCCGTCAGTGCGCGCTTCCGCAACATTGCCCCATGGGGGAGCGTGTCGCGCGTGTTTCCGGCCGGGGAGTGGGAACTGATCCCGACAGCGGGCCTCCGCTATACTCACAGCCGGGAGTTCGGCGGCGTTTGGGGTGCCCAGACATCACTCCAAGCCAGCCGCGACCAACACACCGTGCAGATCGAGTATGCCCGCGGATTCAACCTTGCGGGCGTGTATGCGGCCGTCTTCGCCGAGCGATGGAACCTCGGAGACCGTTGGCAGGAACTCGATCCCGAAGTCATCGACCACTACGAGATCGGATATCAGTGGGACGCGACCCGCCATCTCTCGGTCGAAGCCTCCCTCTTTCATGATCGCTCCCGCAATGCGATACGGTTCACGCCCCCGCCGGCCACGCCTCCCGGTATCCGGAATTTCGATCACTACTCGATCACCGGAGTGGACGGCACCCTCCGCTGGCGTCCCATGGACCGCTTTCATCTGTTCGCGGGAACCTCATGGCTCAACCCAAGCCGCGGTGACCTCCCCGCTACACCGCGATGGACGACGACGCTCGGCGCCGCCGCCGATCTTCCCGCCGGCTTCTCCCTCGCCGGCGACTGGCAATACGTCTCCGCGCGGAATCAGGTGAATACACGCTTTGAAGGGGGCGTCCTCCGGATCGCCCCCTACGCCCTCCTCAACCTTCGCGCCGCATGGGGACGGGAGGCGGAACACGTCGCTTACGAAGTGTTTCTCGCCCTCGAAAACGCCCTCGGGCGCGCCTATGAACTACGCCGCGGCTACCCCATGCCCGGACGTGTCGCCACCATAGGCGCGGGCATGACGTTCTGACGGACAACGCGCGCCGCGGGTTTGGAAGCGCCAATGGCATCGGACGTCACGAAGGCGAAAGGGAGCAGCCGGAACAGCTGGCCGTCCAGCCCGGATCCGCGGAACGCGTTACTCCACGCACCCGTGCGGCCCATGGAGGGCGCAACTCCGTTTGCGCTGGTTGCCCGCCGGCGGCCACGGCCCATGGAGGGCGCAACTCCGTTTGCGCTGGTTGCTGCCTCAAGAGGAAGAGGGAGAGGGAGAGGAAGAGGAAGAGGGAGAGTAGGCGGATTTTGCCGCAGCGCAGCGCGACGAAGAGAGCTTCAGCAAGGCACAAATGCGGCGTGAAAGCGTAGGCTGAAGCTTCAGCGAGGCACGGATGCGGTTGGAAAGCGTAGGCTGAAGCTTCAGCGAGGCACGGATGCGGTTGGAAAGCGTAGGCTGAAGCTTCAGCGAGGCACGGATGCGGTAGGGTGGAGGATGGAATCGGTGGATGAACAGCAATCCCGCCGGGGCGTACTTCGCCGCGCACACGAGAGCCACGTCGATCTGGGAGGCAGTCCCATCTACGCGCACAGGCGGTCGAGCGGGCTCGCCAGACACGCGCGCGTGTTCGGAGACATTTTGGCACACCTCCACCATCAAGGCACCGGCAGCCTGCCCCCGAACCACTCGGAAATCTTTCATTGACAATGGAATGCATCGTCCGTCAGATTTTAGGGGACGATGGAGCCGGCTACCTCAATCCCGTTAGGAAAAAACTAATAAATCTGTTCGGCTAAGAGAAACTTCCGATGAAACAGCGTGACAAGATGCGCGAGCTCATAGAGAGGCACGGGCGCGATCACCAGGCGATCATTTCAGCCTACGCGGCAGCAGAGAAACGCGGCGAAGTGGACCGGAAGAGTAACTCGCACAGCATTGATTCTCTGGCGTATGCGGCAGCGCTATATCGGGACGCCATGCGCAAGAAATGGTATAAGTAGTTTCGGATGACTTACGCGCAAACACATAGGCTATACCGCCTGTTGTTCGGGATCGTGGCAACCATTGTAGCGATCTTCACCTACCTGCCTGTCGCGGAATGGTGGGACGACGTTCTCGGAGACGAGTTGCGGGAGAGGCACCGTGCTAAGATTCGTCAGTACGTTCATGACGAGTATAACAGGATCTTGGCCGAGGAGGGCAAGGAGGCTGCGCAAGCATATCAAAGGTTGCCAAAAATCTCCGGCAAATCAAACGCCATGCGGCACTACGAAAATTGGCGATGGGCTCTGGTTGTGACTACGATCATGGCGATTGCTGCCGGTGCCTATTACCTCATTTGGGGCGCAGGCAACTGGTGCTTTCGATACGTTGTACATGGACCCAAAGCCGAACAAGCGCATGGAGAGCAACGGCTGACCCGCCCCGAGTCGAAAGATGAATCGTAGTTCCAACCTCAGTCCCGCATCGAGCGCGCGCTCACGGTCAGCCGTGCCTCATGCTCCCCGGTCTGGAAATAATATGAAATACCACGATTATCACATACTACGCTATATCGTGGATTGCGTTTCGAATGAGATTACCTTCGATATTGGGTATCCGTATTCACCGAGCGTTCCTGAAGAGAAAATAGTGTTTTCGGACGTCGTCGGATATAGTTTTCAAGATGCACTTGGATCGATCATTTTAGATATTCAAGAAATTGATTTGAAATATTTTGTAGAGACACATGCTTCCAAATTTCAAAAGTCCTTTCACCTGAATGGAATACCTAAATTTTGGAAAGAGGATGTCTCTGAAACTATGAGGGAGTTGAGCGAAAAAAAGGTATGGAAGATTGAATCCTCCATCGGTTTCGACGGTTATGTGGTCGCCTCCAAAATCAGCCAGCCAGAACCAGACGGTGGTCCTAACCCGGTTCCGCTGCGCTCCACCGGGTAGGACACCTCGACGTTGGCTGGGATCGATGCATACATGCGGTTGACTCTTTGGAAATTCTGGAGATGATTTTTCGATGATTCCTGACATAAAAGCGATGACGATGGAAGAGAAGTTGCTCACGATGAGGAACTTATGGGAGGATATGCGTGAAAATCTTGATGACTCCATCGAGTCGAAGGAAATTTGTTCCTTGCTTGACGAGCGCGTATCGAGGGTCGAGTCGGGGAAAGCCGAGCTTTTGGACTGGGATCAAGTAAAAGGCAGTATTGGTCGGAGATGAATGTCATCCGTATTTCGTCGGATGCATTGTCCGACTTGAATGAGGGGTTTTTGTTTTATGAGCAGCAAGGAGTAGGTCTTGGTGATTACTTCTCGGCAAGTATTCGCTCTGATATAGAAGAACTGAAAATTACCGGAGGATCTCACCGTGTCGTTCATCGTGAGTTTCATAGAAGCTTATCACGGGTTTTCCCGTATGGGATTTGCTATACGTTTTCAGATGGGGAAATCCACGTTTATGCAGTAATTGATTTACGACGAGATCCTGAATTTATCCGCCGTCATCTCGACAAATCCCAAGACCCAACAAATCGGAAGGAGAATCCAAAATGGCAATGACATCACGCGAAAGAATGCTAACAGCACTTAAGAATGGACGCCCGGATCGATTGCCATGCCAGGTTCATGGATGGATGCCGTACTATCTTAAGAATTATCTGGGGGGAATGGACCAATGGCAAGCATTTGAGAGATTCGGCATGGATTATGCCATCTATGTCAGCCCATTGTATTCTTACGACGAGAAGGACATGGCAAACTGGCTGGTGGAGTGTAAGGGTAGCGAGACAGACGAGAGCGGCAACCGTTGTGAGATTTATCAGATAACCACGCCCAAGGGCACACTGCGCAAGAAAGTAGTACATACTGATGTGACATCCTACGACACAGAGTATCTGTTGAAGGAGCTGAAGGATTTTGAGGTTTGGAATGCATACTATCCTGTGCCAAGGGCCGTTGATTTTACTCCCATTCAAGTGACCAAAGACCGTTTGGGAGACAAAGGAATTATCCGTTCCCACCCATTCAGCCCCGGACAAGGGAGTCCTTGGCAGAGCTTCTGTACTCTGTTTGGCACGGAGGCGTCCATAATGCTCGGGATGGACGAACCAGAGACCTTGCACCACATATTAGAATCGATCGTTGAAAAGACATTGCGAGTGACTGAAATGTGGAGAAACACGCCGGCGGACATGGTCGAGGTCGGCGGAGGTGCAGGATCAAGCACTGTGATTAGTCCTAACTTCTATCGCGAGTTCGGGCTCCCCTATGATCAGCGTCAGAACGCACTTTTTCACGAGGCCGGCCTGAAAGTGGTCAATCATTTTTGCGGCGGCTTAATGCCGATGCTCGATTTGGTCGTTGAGCTTAGCCGCAGCTCTACGCGGTCTAAAGACCCGCGCTCCTGCGAGCCAGCCGCTTATCCGAGTGCCATTAGGCCCAGAGTTCACGCAGCGAGGGGACGCCTTCGCGTTTGAGGACGGCGTTGTTGAGGGCTACGGCGACGGGGACCGATTGCCAGAATGGTAATCGGGGCTACGTAGAGCGGCCTGGGATGCCGACTTTGCCGTTGCCACGGTCAAGGATCTCTGTTTTCCCTAGGCTCAAAGTAAACGGGACTGCAAGTTGCTCCGACCGCGTTCAGTCCCTTGCCGAGCAGCAAAAGCACGAACAAACCGGGCCTCGCAATCTAAACTACCAGCAAATCATTTTGTCTAATCCCGTCATCGATCCGAGTGGTGTTTTTCACGTGGTACTCCACAACGGCTTGACGGGAACCGCAGACTTGATGAGTCGTTCCGTCTCAGGGACTTGGACGGCTACTTCCCTCACGTCTGCCGCCACCCACGGCGATCCGGTCCGCCGTATTCATGTGCAGTCTTCCCTCTGCATCCTGCCGAACGACCGCCCCTGTGCTGCCCTCATGGTCGAGCCAACCCCAGAGTGCGTGTGGGGGGCGCCGGGCACGAACATTGTCCTCGCAGAACTAGGCGAAGATGGCACATGCGCAAAAAGCGTAGAGGTGACACCAAGCGATGCGGAATATGCAACATGGTTGCCTGCCCAGTCCCACCAGAGCGGAGTATTGCCGGATCGTGTGCCTCCGCTGCTTTACACAAAGGGCGTGAATGCCGGGGGCTTTGGCAACAACGAGAACACTTTGAAGACGGAAGTGTTTCTGTACGAAATCTAACCCGAGAGAGAACTTCCATTGGGCAGCGGGTGATGCGCCCTTCATGGGTTATTGAGGGGCCGGCGGCTTCGCCGAAATCGGAAGCCGAAAAGGGGGGTCACCGAGCCATTCTGGGCCAAGGGCAAATTGGACGGAGGAGGCCAAAGGTCATCGGTCGACAAAACCCCGCGCACGAATTGACGTACGCTAGGACCGCATGCGCCGTGGATCTTCCTTTTTCCGGAGGCGTCATCGGACCTCCCGCACCCGCCGCGAAACCCTTGACACCATGCGCGGAATCGTAAATCTTAGGGCATCATGCCGTTAACGACACCCGAAACTTCCCTTGTCTGCTTGAACCCCCAAACGCATGTCGTGCGCCGCCGCTGACAAATGCGAAACTGAGTATTCCTCATATCACTGTTAGATGAAAATTGGACTACTCATACTGCTATTTGTTTGGACCCTTACTGGTTGTACAAGTCCACCGATGGGAATAGAAGAAAGTAAGTTG
>SKLD01000512.1 GCA_007123395.1 Opitutales bacterium | reverse complement strand
GGAACTGGCGAGGAGAAGTTGGTCGTTCTCGCGGTTGTAGGACTTGGCAACAACGCCGTCCTCGCTCTCCTCGCCAAGAGTGACCCACTTGAAGCTTTGGTCGCTGCGGTTGCGGATGAGGGCGCGCGTCACCCCGTCGAGTTCGTATATGGCGTGGAACTCAATCTCCTCGCCCTGCTGGCGGGTCGGCACGGGCCTGGTCGGGCGGCGGTCCTCGGGAGGCTCGAAGTCTGGCCAAATGAAGGGATTTTTCTCCGTCAGCCCGGCGCTGAGAAGGCCGCTGCACGCGAGCGAGAAAAAACCGGCCGCCAAGACTTTCCAAGGGAGTGACATCATCCTATAGGATTCACCATGATGCCGAATTGATCAAATTTTTCGGAACGCCCGCTTGAGGGTGTCCCCCACCCGGTCGAGTTGCTCCCGTGTCATGCGGGCGGAGACTGCCGTGCGCAGCAGGTCTTTGCCGGGCGGAACCGCGGGGGGGATGGCGATTACAGAAAAGACGCCGTTTTCGAGTAAATGCCGCCAAATCCGGAAGGTTCGCTCCTTGTTGCCGATGATGATGGGCACGGCGGGCGTCTCGCTCTCCCACGTCTCCAGTTCAAGGCGGTTGAGCACCTGTTTGAAGTAGCGGGTGTTGTCCCAGAGGCGTTCGCGGTGTTCGGGTTCGCGCTGGAGAACGCGCAAGGCGGCAAGGGCGCTGGCCGCCTGTGAAGGGCTGATGGCGGCGCTGAAAATCGTCTGCTTGGAGTGGGTGCGCAGGTATTCGATGACGGCCTTGGAACCGGCGATGTAGCCGCCCGTGCTGGCGAGAGCCTTGGAGAGGCTGCCGCAGATGAGGTCGACCTCCTTGGTACAGTCGAGGTAGCCCACCGTGCCTTGACCGCGGTCACCGAGAACCCCGAGCCCGTGGGCATCGTCAACGACGAAAAACGTGTTGTGGTCGCGCGCCACCTCGAGGAGTTCGGGCAGGCGCGCGATGTGCCCCTCCATCGAATAAACCCCCTCCACCACAACCATTTTCGGGATGTCGCGCGATTCCGTCATGAGGATGTCCTGGAGGTCGGACGGATTGTTGTGGCTGAAGCGCTCGACGCGCGCGGCGGAGAGCGAAATCCCCGACCAGAGCGACGAATGGACGTTGCGGTCGACGAGGATGAGATCGCCCTTGGCCGCAAAGGTGACCACCGAGGCCATACAGGCAAGGTAGCCCGCGCTGAGGACCATGCAGTCCTCCTTGCCCAGAAAGGCCGCCAGCTCCTCCTCCAGCTCGCGGTGGTAAGCGCGCGAACCGTTGGCAAGCCGCGCGCCGGTGGTGGAGGTTCCCCATTTCGCCAAAGCTTCGCGCCCCGCCTCGAGAACCTTTGGATGATCCGTGAGCCCGAGGTAGTCGTTGCTGCTCATCATGATCATCTTGCGCCCGTCGACCCACACATAGGCCCCTTCCTGGCGCTCGATGTGGAGGTACCACGGCTGATAGCGCAGGCGCGCACGCGTCGCCTCGTCCTGCACGCAGCGCTGCAGAATACTGTTCTCCCGGCGGAATCGCGGTGTAAAACGGATCGGAAACGTCACAGTTAAAGGAAAACCCCGAAACTCGCCTGTACGTTGCGCCGGAGCAAGGATATTTGCAGCCCTCTTCCTCTTCGTCTTCGTCTTCCTCGCCCTCTTCATCTCCACCCGCCGCGCCACAGTAGGTGCGAGACCTCGTGTCCGCACCACGCCACCGCTGCGACCGCCCCCAACCGCCGCCCGCACGCGACAGCACCCGCCACGCCCCCTTCCACGACGACTGCCGACCGGAGGTCTGGCAGCTACTGAGATACGCCCGCCCCGCCACAGTAGGTGCGAGACCTCGTGTCCGCACCACGCCACCGCTGGGACCGCCCCCGCCACCGCACGCCCGCGACAGCACCCGCCGCGCCCCCTTCCACGACGACTGCCGACCAAAGGTCTGCCAGCTACTGAGATACACCCGCCCCGCCCACAGTAGGTGCGAGACCTCGTGTCCGCACCACGCCGACGCCGGGACCGCCCCCCGCCGCCGCCCGCGCACGGCAGCACCCGCCGCGCCCCCTTCCCGCCAACTGCCGGACCAGAGGTCTGGCAGCTACAGCGCTCCCCCGGCCGCGCCAAACTCACTCTGAATCGCTCTCCAACCAAACATACCCGTCGAGCGCGTCCGTGGCCGCGAGCCCGGCCTTTACCGGATTCATGCGGATGTAGTCTATTGTGCGCCGTTCCTCGGCCTCGGAACGCATCCAACGGTCAAACCACTCTCTTTGCCAAAACGGATGGTTTCCCGTCCGTGTCGACGACAATTCGTAGGCCACCCGCCCCTTGCACTGCCGCATGAATTCCGCCATTCCCACCTTCGGCTCCGGCTCATCCGGAATCGCGATGAAGTGAACGTGATTCGGCATGACGACGAGGTGCGGAAAGCTCCACCCCAACCGTTCGCCGGTCTCTATCAGGCAATCGCGCACGGTCCGGCGGTTCTCTTCACTCGAAAACGGTGCCCAACCGCCATTGCGGTGTATCCAGTATTCGACAAGCAGAAAATAATTGCGCTGTAAGCGCTCAAACGCAGCGCTCTTCGCCTCGACAGCCATCAGGCTCCTATGCACGGAACGGACGCGGTCGAAAGCACTGCGTGGAAGTGAGCCATTCACCCGCACTGTGATGAAATACCGTCCGCCCACGACCTCCCAATGCGGCAAACGCCCGCGCCAGAAGCGAATCGTATTGGGGCCACAGTCCATATTTCGAGAAATATAATATAATCCTTCGCGAAAAATTGACCCCCATGGCAAGTCGAAAACCAACGGCCCCCTCCGCCCCGCCACAGTAGGTGCGAGACCTCGTGTCCGCACCACGCCACCGCTGCGACCGCCCCCAACCGCCGCCCGC
>SKLD01000072.1 GCA_007123395.1 Opitutales bacterium | reverse complement strand
TCGTTTGCGTCGTAGCGGATCTGACGCTCGCGCGCAAAGCCCTCCAACACCGGCGTGTCCAGTTCCGCACCCGTCGCCTCGCCCAGCGCGATCGTCTCAAGGGCGTTCAAAGCCCGGCGCAAATCACCATCGCACATTCGCGAAAGCCCCTCGAAGAACGCCGCAGTCGCCTTCATACACCGAGCGCCGAGCCCGCGATCTCCGTCCTCCAGCGCGCGGCGCAGTATCCCCGCTACGGCCTGCGGCGACAAGGGCTCGAGCCGGAACAAATGGCTGCGGCTCAGCAGCGGCGGAATCACGTAAAACCCCGGATTGTGCGTCGTCGCTCCGATCAGGCGCACGTTCCCCGCCTCCACGTCCGGCAGCAGCAGATCCTGCTGTGCCCGGTTGAAGCGGTGGATCTCGTCAATAAACAGCAGCGTGCGGTCCTCCGGACGCGACCGCGCCCAGCGCAGGTGCTCGCGCAACTCTGCCACATTCGACAGCACCGCGTTCACCCGCACGCACCGGCTCTTCGTCTCCCGCGCGATCACCTCCGCAAGCGTCGTCTTTCCGCAGCCCGGCGGCCCGTAAAACAGCAGACTTCCGAACGAGTCCGTCGCGATCAGCCGCGGCAGCAGACACCCCTCCCCCAGCACACGCTCCTGCCCCGCCCCCTCCGCCAGACTACGCGGACGCATGCGCTCCGCCAGCGGACGGTGCGCCCCGCGCCGCTCCCCGGCAGAAGCCCCCGCCGAAGCCTCCCGCCCGCCGGCGAAAAGCTCCTCCTGTCCGTCGCTCCCCATCTCTCCCACAAAATGGTCCCCCGCCCCGCCTGCGCCACCAAAATCCGCCTTGACCCACGCCCCGCCCCAAAACTATATTTATCTTAAAGATCTAAAAAATGTTATGAGCGAGATAAGAATACTATCAGAAAAAATAGGTGTTTATCACTTGTTTGGGCGTATCGTGCATAAGCGGCGGCTTCTGGGCGAAGCGGAGCGGGACGTCTGGGTGCGGGCACTGCACCGGGCGGCAGCGTTCAGCGGGGTAGAGTTGATCACTTACTGTGTGCTGGGGAACCACTTCCACATTCTCGCGCGGGTCGATCCGGCGGCGAGGGCGTGCGACGACGCGGAGCTGGTGCGGCGGTTCCGCGCACTTTACGGAGAGTCGAAGGCACAGTGGTGCGCGCTGGACGCAAGCGGGCTGGCGCATGCACTGGCCCACGATCCACCGTCGACGGCGGACCGGTTGCGGGAACGACTGCGCGCCCGGATGGGCAGCGTGCCGGAGTTCATGCGCACGCTGCGGCAACGCTACACGAAATGGTACAACCGGACGCACGACACGGTGGGAACGCTCTGGGCGGAATGCTACGGGAGCGTGCTGGTGCAGGACATGCCATGGCTTGTGGCTCTGGTGGCGGCGTATATCGACTTGAACCCGGTGCGCGCGGGGCTTGCGGACCTGCCGGAAGATTATCGTTGGAGCGGCTATGCGGCGGCGCTGGCGGGCCAAACGGATCTCCGCGCCGCGCTGGCTGCGTGTTTTCCGTCGGAGGAGTCGGAGGACAAAGCCTTTGCCGCCTACCGTTTGCTGATGTTTGGGCGGGGAGCGGCGGAGAAGCGCGACCGAGGCAGCGTGGACCGGGGCGCTTGGCTGGAAGCGGTGCGGCGCGGAGGCGAACTGGCCCCGCATGAACTGCTGCAACTCCGCGCGCGGTTCATGACCCGGGGCCGTGCCATGGGGACGGTCGAGTGGATGCGCTCAGGAGAGGGTGGTGCCGCCTTGACCCGCCTGCGAAAGCCGCCCCAGCCCGTTCCAGTGGAAGTGATCGACGGCGAGGACATTGCGGTCGCGCACCGGCGGCTGGCTTCCGGAGGGCTTGGCATGCCGGAAGCAACGGAAGACGGCGAGGCATAAGGCCAAGGCACGGAAAGACATCACTCCGCAACGAGCAAACGCCGCAGTTCCGCGCCGTCGATGACAGGCACCCCAAGCGAGCGGGCGCGGTCGAGATTCGATCCGGGCCGTTCACCGGCGACGAGCAGGGTAGTCTCGCGGGTGACGCGGGTGCGCACCTCGGCCCCGGCGTTCACGAGAAGCGCGAGCACCTCGGCGCGCGTCCAACCGGCCAGCCTCCCGGTGACGACGACGACCTCACCCGCAAGCGGTCCGTCGCGCGGAGGCTGGGCGACCGCTCCGACGCCGGCATCTTTGAGCGTGAGGAGGAGTCGTCGCGTTTCCGGACGCTCCAATTCGTCGAGCAACTGCCGAGCAAGGGCGGCACTGAAACCCGCGCCGCCTTCATCAACGGCACCCGTCAACAACGGCGCATCGACCGTGAGCAAAGCATCGATATCACCAGCCACGGCTGCGAGCGACTGCGCCCTCCGCGCCCCGATGCCGGGCAGTCCGAGGCCGTAAACCACCCTATCCCAACGCGCTGCACGGCTGGCGTCGATAGCGGCGAGCAGGTCGGCGGCAGTGCGCTCGCCGATCCCCGGCACGCCGACAAGCGCTTCGGCGTCGAGCCGATAGAGGTCTGCGACGGAGGCTACCCCGGCCTCCCGCACGAGCGCCTCAGCGGTGCGCGGACCGATGCCGCGGATACTCAGGGCACCGGAGGAAGCGAAGTGCTCAATGCGCCGTGCAAGTCGGTCCGGGCATTGCCGGTTTTCGCAGTAATGCACGGCGTGTCCCGGCGCGCGGGAGAGCGGGTACCCGCAGGACGGGCACGCCTCCGGAAAGGCAAACGGCTCGCTCCCGTCCGGTCTCGCGGTGAGATCCACACCGGCGATCACCGGAATGATGTCGCCCGCCTTCTCTACGTAAACTGTGTCGCCGATGCGCAGATCGAGCCGCGCGATCTCGTCGGCGTTGTGCAGACTCGCCCGCGAGACAGTCGCCCCTTCGAAAGCGACGGGCTCCAGCTCGGCCACCGGAGTGACCGCCCCCGTGCGTCCCACTTGGAAAGTGACACCGCGCAGCAGCGTGGCTGCACGCGGGGGTGCGAATTTCCATGCAATCGCCCAGCGGGGAGCGGAGGTACTCCATCCGAGCGCATCGGCGTCCTCGACAGCGGCGACCTTGACGACCGCCCCGTCGATGGGAAAGGGGAGCGCTTCGCGCGACTCACCGATCCGCCGGATTGCCGCTTTCGCAGCTTCCACTCCTTGGACAGCTTCCGGTGCCTCCACCACCGGCAGCCCCCATGCCGCCAACCACTCGTGGAAGCCTTGCAGATCCGAGGGCCGCGCCGCCTCCGGCACAAATCCACCCCAGCCGAAGCAGACCAACTCGACGCGCCGCACGGCGACATCCGCGGGATCGCGTAGCTTCATCGTTCCTGCAGCGAGGTTGCGCGGATTGGCGAAGGGACGCTCTCCCTCCGCCGCGCGGGCCGCATTCAGGTGGTCGAATTCTTTGAACGAGACGAATAGCTCGCCGCGGATCTCGATAAAGTCCGGAACCGGCACCGGACGACCGTCCGCCGTTCCGCGCCGCAGTTTATGCGGCACGACTTCGAGCGCCCGGACATTCGCCGTGATGTCGTCGCCCTCCTCACCGTTACCCCGGGTCGCCGCGCGGGTGAAACGCCCTTCTTCGAAGGTCAGGCTGACGGCAATTCCGTCGAACTTCGGCTCCACCCAGTAATCGACGGCATCGCGTCCAAGCGCCCGCCGCACGCGCCGGTCAAAGGCCGCAAGCTCGGCCCCGGTCGTCACCTTGTCGAGGCTGAGCATCGGGGCGGCGTGCCGGTGGGTCGGGAAAAACCCCGTACGGTCGTCGCCGATTTCCGCCACAGGCGGGGCATCCGTCACGATGTCGGGCCACGCCGCTTCGAGCCGCCGCAGTTCGGCCTTCAGCGCATCATATTCGGCGTCGGTGATCTCCGGCTCGGCGAGGCGGAAGTAGAGATCGTCGTGCCGGGCGATCTCGCGCCGAAGCTCGTCGATCCGCTCGATGACGGCGGGCGGTGCTTCGTGACCGTCCGACAGCGGAGGCGGTCCGGCGGCGACATTGTGGACGGCAAAGGTTGCCAGTAAAATCAGCAGCAAGGACGGCAGGCGGCAGCAAGGCGGCAACCGGCGGAAGAAATCGGGAGGAGCAAACATCATGCGGCAGGCATTGGTTAGGATTGACGCAGGTGAAGGAGTCGGCGATGCAGGCGTTCACTGTGGACGAAATGCGCCCGCTCACCAAATTCACCGGTATCAAGGCGTCGAAAGTCAAGGAAAATTCACATTTCAAACACCCGCTCAAGCAAATTTCCTTGCCGCCCGACTGCGACCGCCCCACTCTGCGTCGCCATGGCACAGAAATTCGAGCGCGGGCTGCCGGTGGCTCTGACGATCGCGGGGTCCGACAGCGGAGGCGGCGCGGGCATCCAAGCCGATCTCCTGACCTTCGCCGCGCGCGGCGTTTTCGGGACCACCGCCATCACCTGCCTCACGGCCCAGAATCCGCGGGAAGTGACCGGAGTCGAAGCCGTCTCTCCGGAATTCCTCCGCAAACAACTCGACGCTGTTGCAGCCTACTTCGATCTCTCCGCGATCAAAACGGGCATGCTCTTCAACGCGGAGTTGGTGGAGACTGTGCATGCTTTTGTCGAAGAGCGGCCAAACGTTCCTCTCGTCGTAGACCCGGTGATGGTGGCCACCAGTGGCGCCGTCCTGCTTGAGGCCGACGCACAGACCGCGATGCGTCGGTTGCTCCGCCGCGCCTCCGTCTTCACGCCCAACCTCGACGAGGCCGACGTGCTGCTCGGCTGGCGAGCGGAGACGGCGGAAGATATGGAGCGGGCCGCCGAAGCGTTGGCCGCCGAAACCGGCACCGCCCTTCTGCTGAAAGGAGGCCACTTGGCGGGAGACGACCTTGTTGACTTACTTGCCGTGCCGGGCATCCCGCAAAAAGCGATACGCCACAAACGTATCCCAAATATCAATACGCATGGAAGCGGATGCACGCTAGCGAGTGCCCTCGCCGCCGAATTGGCGAAGGGGTTGACCATCGACGCCGCCGTGGAGTCCGCCCTCGATTACCTGCACACTGCTATGCGCCGACCCTTGGAGGTTTCCGGTGAGCCTTTTATCGCGCACGGAGCCTGAGGCTCTCCGGCTCCCCTCGCTGAGGGTGCCGCTTGCATGGGTGCTGCTGTCGCTCATCGCCGGATACACTCTTGCCGCGACAGCGACCGGTCTGCCCCGCGCCCCTCTTGTCTATGTGCTTGTCGCAACGGGAGCAGCCCTCGCCTGCGCAGCGCTGCGCGCCCCCCGCTTTTTCCTTCCGTTGCTCGTGCTTTCAGTGACGACATCGGGCATAAGCCATTGGCAAATGCGTCATCCTCCCGAGCCGGAAGAATGGGTAAACCTGCCGCCACGTGACGCGCTGCTGGACATCCGCGTTGAGCAAGCCTTCCGTTCCCTTGCCTTTCCAGAGCGGGCCATGGGCCTTGGCCGCGTTGTCGAGTCCGCACACATGCCGTTGGGTGAACTGGAGGACCGCCGGGTGCATTATTCACTTGCACTCTGCGAAGAAGGCCTCGCGGTGCGCCGCGGTGACCGCATCCGCGCGCGGGGTGTCATGGAATACCGGAGCGGACGGGAGCATGAAGGCGGGTTCGACGCATATCTCGACGCGAGGCAGGTTGCGGTGACTCTCCGCCGCGGCGCTGTCATTGAGCATCAAGGAAACGCGTCGTGGCACACGGCCTTCGGCAACGCCGCCAATGAAAGGCTCACCCGGATCCTGCTCGCCGGATCGGAAGGCAAGGAGCATTCCTACGGACGCGTCTTCGCCGCCATGCTCCTCGGCCAAAAGTGGATGCTGGGGAAGGAACTCCGGTCGGGTTTCGTGCGCAGCGGCACGATGCATCTCTTCGCCGTGAGCGGACTGCATGTCGCCGCAGTCGCACTCACCTTCGCGCTCGCGCTGCAACTGGCGCGCGTGCCGACGAGGTTGGCGGCGGTTATCGGTCTTGTCTTGCTTTTCGGCTACGTCCTTGCCGTCGGTGCCCCGCCGTCCGCCGTGCGCGCCTTCAGCATGGTGGCGTTCTACTGGGCGGCAAACGCCTTTTTGCGCCAACGCGAACCGCTCGCCGCTCTCGTCGCCTCCGCCCTCGCTGTGCTCTTGTGGGACCCCCGGCAGCTTTTCGCCGTCGGCTTCCAGCTATCGTATGCCGTGGTCGGTTCCATCCTCCTCATCGGACTTCCCCTCGCCGCCCACTTGCGCGATTCGATCAATCTCGGTCGATTCATGCCGGAGGACTTGCATCCCGCATGGGTCGCGCCCACGGCGACTGCCCTGCGGTGGACGGCGACAGCGTTCTCCATCAGTTTCGCCGCAAGCCTCGGCAGCATGCCGCTGATCATCGCCTATTTCGGACTCTTCACGCCCGGCGCGGTCCTGCTCAACCTCGCCCTTATTCCCGCCGCGTCACTCGCGGTGATGAACGGTGTTCTCTCCGCCGCGGTGGGTATGGCAGGATTGGAGGGCGTGAGCGCCTTTCTTAACCGCGGAGCGTGGACGGTCCTCGCCTTGATGCTTTGGATGGTCGAGGGTGCGCTGCGCGTGCCTGGATTCTACTTCACCATGGAGTGGCGGACGGCTGCAATGCCGTTTCTCGCCATCGGCGCGGTGCTCCTCTCCGGTGTGATCATGCGTTTCCAGCCATTGTCCGCGACCCCGTGGCGGTTCGCCCTTCCGCCTGCCGCATTCCTTGGTTTACTCATGCTCGGTGCCGTTCCGGTATCTCCGGATTGACGGACCGAGCGCTGCGCGTCATTCGCCGCCGTTTTCTTTAGCCGCCCTCTTCGACGTCTTTTTAGCCGCACCCTTACGGGCCGGGCGAGGCGGAAACTCAAAGCCAATATTGCCTCCCGGCTTAAGTAAAAGAAACGCGTCGAACAGTCGGCCGGTGCGCTTGGATTTAAATCCCTTGATGAGACCTGTCTTTCCTTCGTCGAGCATTTTGGATACTTCCTCAGGAGGCAATGTCTTGCCGAGGAGGGTACGGCTAATGCGCAGGGCATTCTTTTCGTCCCCGTCGAGAGTGCGTTCGCAGGCGTAAGCGTTGGGCGTCTCGTAAACCTTTGCGCCGGTTTCCTTGTAGGTGCCAACGACCTTGAGCTGCGAGCGGTCAAGGCCTTCTTCATCGCCGTTATCGCCAGAAGCATTATCGCCGAAATCGAAAGCAACCTTGTTCATCGCATCAAGCCGGAGCATCGCCGAGAACGGCTTGCCTGCGCGGGAGCGGAATCCTTCAAGCGGACCGATTTGACGCTTCTCAAGGAGTTCCGCGACTTCGGGCTCTTCCATTTTACGGTTGCCGATGGTCTTATAGATATTGAATACGCCATCCTGGGACCGATAAGAACGGAGGGTTTCAAGCATAGGCTTGCCGTCACTCGGCGAAATAATGGATGTCTCACGGGCGTTGTCCTTGGATTCCTCGAAGTTGCGGGTGCGGTCGACAATCGTCTTTGTGAGGTCGATGATTCCATTCATGAACTCTTTGCGCGAAAGTTTGCCGCGCTCCATCTGAAGAAGCTTGTGCTCCCACTCGCCCGTAAGGTCCGGGCTGGTAAGAACCTCGGCCTTCACGGCGGAGAGAAACTCAAATACATTTTCCGCTTTGACAGTGGGAACAAGGAACTTCCCGTCGCGCTCAATATATTTCTCATTGATAAGGTGATCGATCGTGGCGGCGCGGGTGGCAGGTGTGCCGAGGCCGCGCTCCTTCATGGCGAGGGCGAGTTCCTCGTCGTCAACCAGCTTGCCGGCGCCTTCCATGGCGGCGAGAAGGGTCGCCTCGGTGTAGCGTGGCGGAGGCTTGGTTGTCTCCTGTACGAGCTCGCTGCCACGGGGCTCGGCGAGGTATCCGCCTGGGAAGGGGCCGCCTTTCCACCACTTGGGCTCGCGGTCTTCGTCGGCGAGCGGCGGCAAGGTCTTGTCGAGCGCGGCCTTGCCGTAAACGGCGAGGAAACCCGGCTTGACGAGGACCTTGCCGGCGGTCTTGAAGACGAGGTCGTTGTCGACCGTAGTGAGGCGGGTTGTTTCGTCGAACTCGGCGGGCGGATAGAAAATGGCGATGAAACGGCGCGCCACCATGTCGTAAATCTTTGCCTCGTCGGGGCTGAGCTTCGCACTGGTCTGGCCTGTGGGGATAATAGCGAAGTGATCGCTGACTTGCGCGTTATTGAAGATGCGTTTGTTAGGGCGTACCCAGCCGTTCTTGAGCACGGGCGCAGCTTTCTCACCGAGGTCGCCGGGGAGCGCCCCGAGGACGTTTTTGACCGTGCCCATATAGTCCTCGGGCAAAGCGCGGGAATCCGTTCTCGGATAGGTGAGAACCTTGTGTTTCTCGTAAAGCGCCTGGGCAATGCGTAGCGTCTTGCCAGCGGGCAGACCGTAGCGGCCGTTGGCTTCGCGCTGGAGGGAAGTGAGGTCGTAGAGACGGGGAGAGCTTTGGCGTGTGCGCTTTTTTTCCTCCTCGACGACGCCGTAGGAAGCGTCCTTTACGCGGTCAAGGAGGCGACCGGCTTCTTCCTCGTCCCACACGCGGTCGGCGCGGTCTTCCTCAATGCCCCGCTTATTCACTTCAGGATGTTGAAAAACGCCCTCGTATTCACCGGACGTGACCCCGAACTGCCCGACCAGTCTCCAGTAGTCGCGGGGCTTGAAATTACGGATCTCCATCTCGCGCCGAAGAACGATGGAAAGGGTGGGTGTCTGCACACGGCCCACGGTGGCCACCTGCTTGCCGCGACCGAACATACGCTTGGTGATTGCGCGGGTGCCGTTGATACCGATGAGCCAATCGGCCTCGGAGCGGCTGCGCGCGGCGTCTTGGAGGCCCTGCATTTGCTCCGGACGGCGAAGCCGACGGAACGCCGCGCGAATCGAATCCGGCGTCATCGACTGCATCCAAACTCGCTCGACGGGCTTTTTGCACTTTGCCAGTTCGTAGATGTAAGTGAAAATCAATTCCCCTTCTCTTCCGGCGTCGCACGCGTTAAGTATCTTGCCCACGTCTTCGCGGGCCATGAGTTTCTTCAGCGAGTCGAAGCGCTCTTTGCTGCGTTTGTCCGAAGGGGCCTTGACCTTGAATGGCTGTGGAATGATAGGCAGTTCACTCAAGCGCCAGAAACCGTAACGCTTCTTGTCGATATCCTCCGGCATGCAGAGTTCGGCGAGGTGGCCCGCGGCGGCAGCGACGATGTATTCGTCGTTTTCGTAGTGGTCGCGCTCGCGCTTCATTTTTCCTATGGCACGGGCGATATCCTGGGCTACGCTGGGCTTTTCGGCTATAACTAAAGTCTTCATGGTCAATTTTTCCTAACGGTGGGCCGGAGAAACGAAGAGAGTCTCGTAGACTACAGGCAATGCGCCGCTTCGGCAAGGGATTCGGATGCTTATGGTTCAGGCGGTGCCGACTTCCGCTAAAATCATATCGAGTTGGTCAAGGAGGGCGGTGATGGTTGCATCAGTCTCATCGCCCATATTCGAAATGCGGAAGGTCTTGCCCTTCAGCTTTCCATATCCGCCGTCGATAATGCAGTTAAACCGGGCTTTGAGGCGCTTGTTGAGATCGACGATGTCGATGTCTTTGATGTTCTTCACGCACGAAAGGCTCTTGGAGGCGAACTCACGCGGGGGAAGCAACTCGAAACCACGCTTGTCCACCCATTCATGCACCATGGCATTGAGCCGGGCATGGCGCTCGTAACGAGCCTCCACGCCTTCCGCGAAGATGTCCTCGAGTTTCGATTTCAAAGCAAAGATCAGAGGAATAACCGGTGTCGAGGGCGTCATACCTTTCTCGTGATTCTTGCGGAACTCGAGAAAGTCGAAGTAATACCCGCGGTCCATCAATTCTTCCGCGCGGACATGCGCCCGCTCCGATACGCTGAAAAGTGCCATGCCCGGCGGGAGAGCGAGCGCCTTCTGGCTGCCGCACAAGAGAACGTCAATGCCGAGGTCATCTTTCGGGATGGAAACCGCCGAAAACGAACTCACGCAGTCCACGATGCTCATGACATCGGGAAATTCGCGCAGGACTGCCATGATCTGCGCGAGCGGATTCATCGTGCCCGTGGAGGTCTCGTTGTGGATCACCGTGATGGCGTCGAACCCGCCGGTCGACAGTTCGCGGCGGATGTCCTCCGGGTCAATGGGCGTCCCCCACTCGTACTGAAGGGCTTTGGCTTCTTTGCCGCAGCGCAGGGAGACATCATACCACTTGTCCGAAAAAGCGCCACTGCAGCAATTGAGAACCTTCTTGCCGACGAGATTCCGGATCGCTCCCTCCATCACGCCCCACGCGCTGCTTGTGGAGATGTACACGGGATCCTTCGTCTCGAAGAGCGTCTGCAGGCCCGGCTGGACAGACTGATACAAATCGACGAAATCCGCGCTGCGGTGCCCGAAAACAGGCGTAGTCATCGCGGTATATGTTTTTGCGGAGACCTCGACGGGTCCGGGAATAAACAGCTTGTAACTCATGAAAACTCCAATTGACGGTCCGCCCGCGCACGGCGCGCCGCCCTTTCAGGACAGTTTGCTTCCGCCACCGTGCACAGTCAGACCAATGCGACCGTTCAAATGGGGGCCGTCCGTCGCCGTCAAGGTTGTTTCCGCAAAGCGAATCATTGCCAAGGCGGTTGCGACAGTCTTGCACGCGGCGTCTTCGCGCTGCGGAGAGGCACCGCTAACTCGCTGTCGGCATCTCCGGCACCGCTCCGCTCCCCGCCACTGCGAGCTCCGAATGCTTCAGCACCTCCACCAGTCGTGCGCCGGGCGGCTTCGACAAGCGCGAAAGCGCCGCCGCTCCCTCCCCCTCCCGCAGCCAAGCCTCCGTCCCCAGCGCCTTGCCACGTGTGAAAAAGCCCGCCCGCAAACGCAGCAGCTCGTGCGCCTCCAGCTCTCCGCCGGCCGCAACCGCCTCCGCCAGCGCCGCGGGGTCGATCCGCGCTCCACTCCCGTCGCGCTTCGACCCCGCACCCTTGCCCAGCATCAACAGGCGGTAGCGCGCCAGCGC
>SKLD01000209.1 GCA_007123395.1 Opitutales bacterium | reverse complement strand
TCCCGGTCGTCGGCGGCCCGCGGCGCGGGCGGCGGGGCGAGGTCGAGGAACCCGTTTAGGAGCCGCTCGATGCCGAAGTTGTTGATCGCGCTGCCGAAGTAGACGGGCGTTTGCTCTCCGGTGAGGACGGTGCCCCGGTCGAAGTCGGTGCCCGCACCTTCAAGGAGTTCCAGTTCGTCGCGCACTTTGTCAAGGAGGGGAGCGGGGAGCCTACCGGCAAAGGCCGGATCGTCGATGCCGCCGACTTCCACGGAGGCCCGGTGGCGGCCGCCTGCCGACTTCTCAAACCAATGTACCCGGCTTTCCAAGCGGTCAAAGACGCCGCGGAAATCCATCCCTTCGCCCACCGGCCAAGTCACCGCAAACGGCTGAAGCCCCAGTGTTTCGTGGATCTCGTCTAAGATAGACAGGGGTTCCCGGCCGGGGCGGTCGCACTTGTTCACGAAGGTGAAAATCGGGACGTTGCGCTGACGGCACACTTGGAAAAGTTTGAGCGTCTGCGGCTCGATGCCTTTGGCGGCGTCCAGCACCATCACGGCGGCGTCTACAGCCGTCAGCACCCGATAGGTGTCCTCCGAAAAGTCCTGGTGGCCGGGGGTGTCGAGAAGGTTCACCGCGTAACCGCGGTATTCGAACTGCAGGACCGTTGACGAGACCGAGATGCCGCGCTGCTTTTCGAGTTCCATCCAGTCGGAGGCGGTGGCGCGCTGGTTCTTACGGTCGCGCACGCCGCCCGCGAGGTTCAGCGCGCCACCGTAGAGGAGGAACTTCTCGGTCAGCGTCGTTTTGCCCGCGTCCGGATGCGAGATGATGGCGAAGGTGCGGCGGCGCGCGATTTCTTTTGGCAGACTCATGGGTGCGATGTTCAGGCCTCTCAGGAATGCGGGACGGTAAGGCCTCGCATATGCCCGGGGCGAACAAAACCCGCATTCGTCCCACGCCCGCCTGACAGTGGCAAGCGGGAACTTACGCCCGAGGAACGTGCCGGCGGCCTCCCCGTATTGCCTGTCACGCCGTGATCAAACTACGGGGCCGGTGGAGTCACCTCGCGCGAGGCGGCTCATTTCTCCGGAGGGCACCATCCTGCCCGGGCGGCGCGCTCCTCCAAAAAGGAGAGGGCCCGGTCGGTGCGTTCCGCGGTGCGGAGGCGTTCGTACAGAGGGCGGGTGGCCGGATCGAGGCTTTGGATAAAGTCGTCGGAGGTGATGAAGGCGAAATCGGTCTCGTTGCCCCACGGCTTGAGGGGGACCCATTGTGCCTGCGCGGAGTAGTGGAGTGTGAGGCGGTCGCCGTCGACCGGGGACCGCCCGCGGTGGAGGGTGTGCGCGTCCATGTAGAGTATGTCGCCCGGTTCGAGCGCGGCGACGACTTCGCCCGTGAGCGGAGCGGTGGCGTTGTGGTCGAGGGCTTGCCACTCTTCGGGGGTAAGCGGGCGCCGGTGCGAGCCCGGCACGACGAGGAAGCAGTCGTCGGTGTTGAGTGCGGCGTTGAACTGAACGTGATCGGGTGCGGCGGGTTTGAGGTGGGCGTAGTCGTAGAGATCGCGTTTCATCTGGTCGCGGTGCCAGCCGAGGTCGTAGCCCACCACCTTCGGGGTCCAGAGGATCTTGATGCCCCACGCGCGCGGCTCGGGGCCGAGGATGGCGTGCATGGCGGCGTTCACGCGCGGATGGGCGAAGACGTTGACCAACTCCGGTTCGAAGAGGACGGGACGCGTGATTTCGTTCACCCCCCATGTGGCCATGGGGCGGAGTTCGTCGGTCTGCTCCACGGAATCGGCCCCCTTGCCCCACCAGTAGCGTGTGCCGGGGTAGAGGTGCTCTCGGGTATCGTCGCGGATGGCGCCGGCGAGGTCGCGCAGGCGCTCCAGCTCTGTCTCGCTGAAGACTTTGCGGTCGATCCAATATCCGTTGCGCAGAAAGGAGTCTAGGGCTGCTTTGTCCATGGGACAACCGTCGCGCACGCGGACCGAATCGTCAACGGCAAGCGGCTGTCGATCACGGTCGCTCGTAGACGACTTCCCGTCCGTCGGCGAGGGTTACACGGTAGACGGCGGGTCCGGCGGTGACGACGATGTGGCTGTAGTCCTCGCCCGCGACGGGACGGAGAAACTCATGCAGCCCAATTGAGGGATGGATGTCGTCGAAGGCGACGGACTCTCCGCCGTATTCGAGGAGATGCTGATGGCCGGCGGCGTCGATCTGCCGCAGGTTGTTGAGCACCGCAGCCTCCTGCGAGGTTTGGCGCACTTTCTGGAAGGCGGGAATCGCCATCGCAGCGGTGAGCCCGACCGGTGCCAGCGCAAGGGAGAAAAGCGTCGATTTGTGCGACATCGGCCCGAGGGTTGTCACCGCGATCCCGTCCGTTTCGTGGCGAGTGACGGAGACATAGGGCCCCGACAATTCATCGTATATCCGGCGCATGACGGCCATGAATGCTTTCTCCGCAGGATCGGTCGCTTCGGTGCTGAGAAAAGGTTCAATGTCCTGATTCATCTGTGCCCAAAGCGCGATGCCTTCGGCGGGCAGATCCTCGAGCAACTCTTGAAATTGCGACGGTATCGGCTGCTCCTGCCGAAGGTAGGCGAGCTGCTCCGTTCCCGACATCAAGACGAGGTCGCCTTCGTAGTCTATGGCGAAGAGCGACTGCTCCGGGCCGAGGTCGGCGAGCGGCGCGATGTCGACCGCTTCGTGTCCGTTGAAAGCGACCCTCGGCAAGTCGCCCAATCCGAGCGGACCGCCGAGGGGGGCGAGAAGTCCGCCCGCTCCGCGTATGCGGAGGAAGCCCTCAACTCGCAGGCCCTCTTCCGCAGTCTTCGCAAAACCGAGGCTTCCCGCCCCCGAATAGCGCGTCGCAAGTATCCCGATCAACTCGCGCGCGGTGGGGCCGCCGTCGATAACCGGAACCCCGAGCCCCGCAAGCATCTCGCGCGCAG
>SKLD01000065.1 GCA_007123395.1 Opitutales bacterium | reverse complement strand
GTTGTCGGCTGCATGCCGTTGCGGTGTCGGGGGATGAATCCCGCCGACTACTTTTCGCCCTCCGGTCGTTGAGGAAGGGTCGAACCTGTCCGGGCTCATGACAAACTTCGTGATCACGCCCAGCATTGCCCCGGTCCTTCCAACCGGCTTATCGTGTCGCGAGGGTATGGAGAAAGAGCAGCGCATTGACGCCGCCGAGAATAGCGGCGGGGGCCACTTGCATCAAAGTGTCCCGGAGACGCCACCGCACGATGACCCCCATCATCATGAGGAGGGCGAGGCCGGCGGAGGCAGCCAGAGTAAGGAGGGGAAGGAAGAGCCCAAGCCAGAGACCGAGACCCCCGAGGATCTCCAACAAACCGATCCACGGCCGGAAAGGTGACAAGCCATAGCGTTCAAACTCCGCCTTCATCCCGCCGAAACAAAGACAGGCTATGCCGTAAGCAAGGAAGGCCAAGCCGGTGAGCGTTTGCGAAATGAAAATAAGGTGTTCCATACATTTGTCGGCAACTATACGGCGGAGAATCCATTTGATTCTCTTCAAAGGAGAATCTAGGTTTATGTGATTATGGAAATTTTCGCAATTGCCCTGCAAGTAATTGTGGCCCTCGGCCTCCTGAACGTCTGGATTCTCCGTTTCAACCGCGAAACACCCTACCGGGGCAAAGACGCCCGCTCGATGCGGGAGGAATTCGCCGCTTACGGTTTGCCTCCGCTTGCCCTCTACATGGTCGGTGGACTGAAAATTCTCGCCTCGTTGGCCTTACTTCTCGGCATTTGGTTGCCCGCGCTGGTTTTGCCGGCGGCGGCGATCATCGTCCTCCTCATGCTCGGAGCCCTCGCCATGCACCTCAAGGTCGGCGACCCTGCCATCAAATCAGTCCCGGCCCTTACCGTGCTGCTACTGACGGCGGGTATTCTGCTTCTTCGCATCTAGGCAGGGTTCGCCTCCGCTGAAATCGTCGCAGGGCGGCGCGCCGCTGCTGCAGGTGATGCACAAGGGAATTGCTTTCCGGCGAATTTCGCGTAAGGATTCTCCATGAAACTTCACTTGGCTGTCATCACTGCCGGACTTCTTTGGACCATGCATGGACCTGCTTCCGCATCTTCTGATATCTTTGCCCGCACGGAGCCGGGCCAGCTTGAGATCAAAGAGTTGCCTGCCGGCATCCTTCTCGAAAGCCGTGTCGAAGGAGCCTATTTTGAAAACAGCAACCGGCTCTTCCGTCCGCTTTTCGGCTACATCAGCCGACACGATATCGCCATGACAACCCCGGTGGAGGCGCGCATGGAACCGGGGGCGATGTACTTCTGGGTGGCACCGGCGGAGGCGGCGAAGGTGGCGGGCGACGAAGGCGGTGTGCGCGTGATAGAGCAGCCTGCGCGCACGGTTGTCGCCGTGGGCGGGCGCGGAGCCTACAGCGAGCGGAATTACCGCGCGGCGGAAGCGGTCTTGCGCGAGTGGTTGGCCGGGCAGACGGACTGGATTGCCGAAGGTGATCCCTATGGCGTCTTCTGGCACGGCCCGTTCACGCCTTGGTTTCGCAAGCAATACGAAGTCCATCAACCCTTGCGTCGCACTCCACCGCCGCCCGCCGCTCCAAGCGAAGACGCGGCGGGCTGAGGCCCGAATGACACTCGCATAAGGTGCGCGCCTCGCCGGGGCGTGTCCTCAGACCGTGTACAACGGCTGCTTCATTTATCGGCAACTGCTTTATTCGCGTGCCATTGTGTTTGAGATGAAAAACATAACCGGCGTCCGGGGTATCTATGCCTGCCCGCTTTCGCCGGAATCTTTCGCGCGATGCGCACGGCCCACGGCCAAAAGTCGAGCGCGGCCTGAATTTTTGCTAACACGGACAACATAAGTCAACGCGCTGATCGTTAGGGAAGTTTGGAGACGGGACACAGCCGCGCCACTTTTTCCTCGATTATGCCAGATTTTTAAATCTTAAACGTCTCCGTATACCAAAAACGCGCATGAAATTCTTTGCCAAAATTCTCTCCATCCCGTTGGTCTTGGCCTTGGGCCCCGCTCTCCTCTCGGCGAACTGGGTCGTCGTCGACCAATTCGAAGATCCCGGCCTGCCCGGTTGGTTCGTTCATATCCCTTTTTTCGATGATCCTGACCGGGTTGATCCCGAAAATCCGCCTTATATTGCCGTCGTTCCCGATCCTTTCGGCGGAGCCGGTAACGCGCTGGAGGTCTTTCCCGGTCAATTCGTTATGGCGCCTGTGAACATGTTTGCCTCGCTCCTCATTCCGGAGGAGGCGCGGATCGCGGATGCGTTTTCGAATATCGGCCTCTCCACGCTGTATGTGCGGTTCGGGCGTCCCATGATGGGTGACAGCCCGGCCCAGGTCTATTCCGCATGGGGTCTTGCGGGCTTACCTGTCGATGGAATGGGTAACCTCATTTTGGATGAGGGTGGCAATCCTCAACGCCCCACGACTTGGAGTGATTTTTCCGTGATGTCACGCTATCAGGCGGACGGTACCTTGGTCGTTTTCGACAGCGGCGGCCCCACCCCGTTTGTCGATCTTGTTTCCGAACCCTTGACCACCGATGTTTGGTACGAGGTCTGGTATGTGATCAACCACTCGGAAAACAGCTTCCGCAAATTCATCCGCGGCGGTCCCGAATTTCCCGGCCCGGATCCAGTGCTTCTGTATCCTTTCGAAGAGGGCGACCCCGATGCGCTGTATCGCACGTTCACGTTCGAGGACCTCGCCTTTTTCATGATCGGAACCTCCACCGGTTCCCCGACTGCAGGAATTCCGGGGGGAAAGGACCCGTATTATTTAGCTGAAATCCATATCGACCCGACGGGCATGAACCTGACCAGTCCCGTTGGAGGCCCCGTCATTCTCACTCATCCTGCGGATGCAACCGTCGTTGAGGGTGGCGAAGCGGTTTTTTCGGTAGGTATAGCGAGTCCGGAC
>SKLD01000328.1 GCA_007123395.1 Opitutales bacterium | reverse complement strand
TTCGTGTAGCGCTGCTTGAGCGTCTGCATGAAGGCCGAGACATCCCCCATGCGCGCGAAGAGCTTCGCGCGCACCTTTTCCGCCGTCTCCGCGCGGGCAGGGTTGGCGAAGAGCGCTTCGAGGTCGGCGGCGTCCATGCCGAGGCACTGCGCCCGCTCTTCCCCGTAAAGGGCGCGGAAACGGCGCACAAGCTCCTCGTCGTCGCACTCGCGCGCCTGCGGATCGACCCGCACCAGAAGATGGAAGTGGTTGGACAACACACCGTAAGCCAGCAGCTCCACGCCCGAGAAGACCGCCGCCTTGCGCATCGCCGCCACTAGGGCGTCGCGCTCCGCCTCGCCCAGCAGCCCCAGCTGCCGCGTCACCCGGCACACACAGTGAAACGCCGCGCGGCGCGAACTCTTGATTCGTAGATGGTAGGACATAACAGCACTCAGTCTGCATGTTCAAATCACCCTCACAAGTCCTAAATTTTAATTCATAGATAAAAATAATATTATGCAGAGAAATTAAATCTGTGATATTTTAATTTGACGACTCGGTCTTGGTCTGAAGACCGGTTTAGTTTTCCCGTCCTGCGAGGGCATGAAGCGGAACTGTTGATGAATTATGAGTCATTGCCATGGCCGGGTCGCAGTGTAGGGTTGTCAGAATGCATGCGAAGCTCCGGCGTCACGCACGACTCCTTCTCACGGCGGCGAAGAACTGGTCGGCGGACAAAGCTTTCCAACACGCCGCCGCGCTAGCCTTCTACACTCTCTTTTCGATGGCGCCGCTTCTGATCATCGCCATCACAGTGACCGGCTTGGTTTTCGGTGAAGACGCCGCGGAGGGGCAGCTTCTCGGAACCTTGGAGGAATGGATGGGGCCGGAAGGAGCAGTTGCCCTCCAGGAAACGATCGCCGAAAACGACCCACGGCGAAGCGGATGGCTCTCCACGGTGATCGGGTTCGGGCTTCTCGCGTTCGGAGCCACGACCGTCTTCGGGCAACTCCAGACATCGCTCAACGAGATCTGGAAGGTAACGCCGAGCCCTCGCAAAAGCGGCATCCTCATACTCCTCAAGACCCGCTTCCTTTCCCTCACCCTCGTCCTGACAATCGGCTTTCTACTCCTCGTCTCGCTGATGATGACCGCCGTTCTCAGCGCCATCATACGTTTCGCCAACGAATACATTCCCATGCCGGGCATCTTCCTTCAACTCGCCGACATCGGACTCTCGCTGATTATCATTTCCGTGCTTTTTGCTGCTATTTTCAAGGTGCTGCCCGATGTGCGCCTGCCATGGCGCGAGGCCCTCACCGGCGCATTCACCACTGCCGTCCTCTTCATCATCGGAAAATACCTCATCGCCCTCTACATTACCCACACTGGCGCCGCCTCTGCCTACGGAGCAGCAGGTTCACTCGTCGCCGTTCTCATCTGGGTCAACTATTCCGGCCTCATCCTATTCTTCGGCGTACAGGTGACAAAAGCCTACGCGGAGGACCGCGGCATTCTCATCGAGCCCAAGGCGACGGCGGTCAAACTCGAATATCATCTTATCGAAGACTCAACCTCGCGGGGACCGGATTGACGGTGCACCGCGAGAACCAAAGACCGGAGTGTTTCCGTCGATTCTTCAAAACGCGACCTCGACAGCGACAATGAGGTTGCGCCAATGGCGCGGTGCGGGATCGCGCACCCCGAAACCGGTCATCGAAATATCTTCACACCTGCGCGTCATCCCGGCACTCTGTCATGCCCATGATTCCCCGCGCGTTTTCCGCCGCACGCAAAAGGAAGCGCGCGGACTCCGTCTCTTTATTAGCGTCCACAGGCCTGCTGTCTACATCCAGCTCACACGCGAGAATCCGTGCTTGAGGGCGTACCGGATCAACTCTGGGGTGCTGGAGACGCCCAGTTTTTGCATGATATTGCGGCGGTGCCCCTGGACGGTCTGGGCGGAGAGGTCGAACTCCTTGGCAATCTCCTCGTTGCGCATGCCAACCCCGAAAAAGCGCAGCAGTTCCTGCTCGCGCTGGGTAAGGATCTTCGGAAAGGCCTTGGGATCAGCGAGTTGACTGAGGTTGGCCTGGTGGACTGACGCCGCGTAAAAGGGGCGCCAATCAAGGACTTCCCGAATGGCGTGTTCCAGCTCTTCAAGACCCTGCTTCGTCTTGTCGACAAAGCCGAACAACCCCGAACGGAGCACGCGGTAAAAAGTGTAATCGTCGCACTGCGAAGAAACCGCGAGGATCCGTTTCTTCGGATCGATCGCGACCATTTTCTCCGCAAGCTGCATTCCGTCCATATCGGGCAAGTCGAGATCGAGCAGCACAACATCGATCCTCTCCCGCTCTGCTTCGAACATCTGCAGGGCTTGCTCTCCGGACTCCTCGGCTCCGATAATCTCCGCTCCGATTCGCTCGCGGACGAGCGTCGCCACGACTTCACGGAACATAAAGTGGTCTTCCACGATCAAAAACCCGGCCGGTCTGTCTGATTCAGTCTCCATACGTACCTCAATCTTGGCATGTGGCTTTCTCTTCTGGCGGTCAAGACTCCACATGGAATCGGCACGTTTTTTTACACTGCACGATTTCGACCGTACCCACGGTCCCGAGGTCAAGCTACCTGCGTCGCGCCAGTTGGCCACAGCAAACCCACGCCATATTCTATTTCAGAATTAAATTAATAATTTTTATAAGCTCACAAATATATAATTGGACAAGGCTGGCGGTGGGTGGATGGTTCTTACTTACGGGTTTGGCTTACCATGCCTCCGCCGCCGGACCTGGCTTAATGCTCAGTTCCGGTCAAAGAAGAGCAGTTTAAGTTCGGACACATCCTCGACCGTTTCGAGAATGGCCACTGGTATGCCGGCGCGCTCGGCAACGTCTTCGAGCGAAGCGGCGTCGTTGAGAAGAGACCGCAAAAAGGCCGTCTGCGCCCGCTTCAGGACACCGGCTAAATCCGCCGGATCCCTGTCGGCCGGGAGCACGTCGCGGAAGCGGGCGGCTTCGTCCGCAGAGTCTGCCGCCTCACGCCCTGCCGTGGCGCGTCGCAACAAGGCCTCGAAGAGCCGAAGGCTGCGGCCGAGCTGGCGCGGCGATGTTTCCCAGTCGTAGCCAAGGATGGCCCGCGCCAGGTCGGAAGGGAACGGATCCTCGCGAGCGGCGGCCCGCCAAATGGCAAGAAAAGCGGCCGCGATGTCCTCGATACGCTCAGCGACGGAAGGGAACGAAACGACGCTGATAGGTAGCACAGCCGTTTTGTCAAACCAGCCGGCAGTCTGCGCGACGGTCGATTCCGCCACAATCAAGAGGCGCACAGGCGCGGCCGCCACCGCACCGAGCGCGCCGAGGACATCCTCCAGCGCCATCGGTGCCTCCACCGCGACAACGGCCAACACCGCCCCCCCACCTACCCTTGCCGCATCTTCACGCGCCAATTGTCCGGCGTGCGGAGAAATCCGCAGCACAGGTGTGTCTTTGTCGCCGCCGAACCACGCTGCGGCCAACTGCGCCAAACGCGGCACTGAAACCGCATCGTCGACCGTCAGGGCGGCCCGACCCTCCTCTGCCAGTGCCGTGCGCAGGGCGGCGAGCGCGGACCGTGTCACTGCCGCGACCGCCGGAAACTCGACCGCACCGACGGTTGTCTCAGCGTAAGCGGCACCCGTCTCCGCCGCCCGCCTTTTGCAGGCTTGGGCGCCCTCCCGCAGAAAGCGCTTCACTTGGGCGAGAAAGACATCGCGCACAACCGGCTTCTCCATGACAAAGGTCACACCTATGTTGGCCACACGGACGGTCTCCGGGGTGCCCATCTTTCCGGATACGATAATGACCGGCAGATCCGGACGCAGGACGCGCGCGTGTTCGACGAACTCCGCGCCGTTCATACCCGGCATTTCAAAATCGGCCACGACAAGGCCTACTTTATCTTTTTTCAGCCGCTCGAGAGCGTCCGAAGGCGAGTCGGTCACTTCACCGGGCAGACCCTCCGTCTCAAGCATGGAGCGGAGTTGACCAGCGTAATTCAAATCGTCGTCGAGTAGCAGAATGTAGCTCATTTTTCGTCTTTGCCGTCACCACTCCCGAAGGCATCCGGCTTGATCTTCAGCCATTGTGACGCGCGCTCGGCGTCGCCGCCGCTCAGAATCATAGCGGCGGAAAGCATTTCCGCCCGCCGCCGTTTGAGCATTTGTTCCAGCGGCCCGGTCCCGGTTCCGCCACCGCCCGCCGCAGAATCCGCAACATCGACCGCTTCAAAGTGCCCGCGCGAGAGCCGTGCGCCGCTGCAGCACGCGACCGCGGCGCGGAGCCGTTCGTCGAGTTCCGCCTCGTTGCGGGCGAGCGGCAAATCGCGGAGAAAGGCCACCGCGGAATCGTCCAGCACAAGCCCGGGGACCATTGTTCCCAGCCGATCCTGGGCGAGGAGTTCGATATCCTCGCGGATCGCCCGCAGCGGAGGAACCACCAGTTCGTTGGCACCGAGGAAAACGTAGAAGTCTTCGTCCACGACACCTTCGTCGTAGAGGTTGTCGACGGGTTTGGGAAAAAGAAAAATGAGGCGTGCCTCGAACTCGGCCGTCCCTTTGTCGACGCCCTCCATCCAAGCGTAGAGATCACCGCGCTGCGGCTCTGTCAAATTCTCCGCTTCGCGCACGACCACCGTTGTCCGCGCCCCCCGCCGCTTCCGCACAGCCTCGTTCAAAGCGGCGCGGCTGAGGTCCGCCGGGCTGAGATACACCGGAGGCGCCTCGCGCCGGTCCGCCGCCACGAAGGCATCGCAGAGGCGTTCAAAATCCGTGCCTGCCTCGCCGACAAGGCTCAACGTGCGCGAGAAACCGGTGAAACCTTTAGCCTTGCGCACAAAGGCTTCGCTCTGCGGCGAGTTTCCCGGGAAAAGCCAGAAAGCATGAGGCGCGCGGGGCGGGCGACCTGATTTCTGACTGTCGGCGCGGTCCTCCCGCTCCCTCGTGTCCTCCGCGTACAGCGTATCCCCGGAACGAGAAGCGCCATTCTCCACCGTCTTCTCCGGCGCGGGAGCGTCACCCAGCAATTCCGAAGTCTTGCTCAAAAGAGAAAACACATTCATCGGCTTCGAAAAAACACCGCCCACACCATTGGCAATGAGTTCGCGCACCGTGCTGCTTTCGAGGTAACCGGACACCATAATGATCGGAATCCCCGGGTCCTTCGCCCGAACCTCCTGGATGAACTCAAGACCGGTCATTCCCGGCATGCGGTAGTCGGTCACGATGAGATCGACCGGTTCGCGCTGGAGCGCGGCGAGACCCTCCACAGCCGTCCCGACCGCAGTGACTCTGTAGCCGGCCTGACGGTAAACCTCCGACAGGAGCACGTTGAACTGCGGCTCGTCGTCGACGATGAGAATCTGCTTACTCATGAAAAGGGCGGTGAAGAGCGAAACGGCTCACGAGAGCCGTGAACATCATCCATCTTCCCGTTATGGGCTGACTCCCCACGTAAGCAAGCTGGAAACACCCTATCCCGCGTCGGCGGTTAACCGGCATACGTAGAAAACCGGCCCCGTTGGGCTTATCCACGGTTTCACGCAGCCTCAAAAAGCTATGCTCCAGCGAGCCGACACCCCTTATTCGATCACCCTTGGTGCCGGAGGGCACAAACAGAAGTAGAGTCACTCCGGCAACCGGCTTTCGGCAAAGGCGGCAAGCCCCGCCCGCTTTCCTCACACAAATCCTACATCATTCAAGTCCCCAGCCCGGCGGGAGAAACTCCGCAAGTTCCTCGTCGGTCACCCATTCGCCGAATGCCTGAAAATAGAACGAACGCGGTGCGCGCGTGCCCCGATCATAGAAGAGCCATGTGGTTTGAATTGGATTGCGCCAATAATACCAAGGATAGGCTTCCTCACTAGTCCAAAGCCAGCCGAGCACGCGGTCGAAGAGCCACAGGCTCGCCGTGCTTTCGCCAACCACAGCAGCGATCCAGCCGTGGTCCTCATGGTAGATTCCTAAATCACCCGGCGGATCATAGAACACACCAAACCAGTCGAGGAAAAACACCCGGTCACCCAAGGGTTCGGCACCAAGCCACGGCGCGACGGCGTCGTCGCGGCCCGGCGGAAGCGTGAGGTCCGTGGAAATCCGCCGCGGCGTGAAGAACACCTTGTGATCACCGAAGACGCCCAAATCGTGGGCCTCGACGAGCCCGTCCGGGCCAAGAAGCTTGAATGTCACCCTACCGGTCGCGGGATCGCGCACGAGGATGTCCTCGCGCTTATCAGCGTTGTAATCGCCCGCCGCAACCACCTCGACAAAGGGTGCGTCGGTCGGCAGCGGAATAAGCGGACCTTTGAATGAGATTCCATCCATCAATTGCAGGAAAAGCTCTCCGGTCTCCCGGTGCTGCAGGATGAAGTCGTTGCGCTGATCCTCGTCGACATCGAGCGCGACGAGGATTTCGAAGGGTGTGCCAAAAGGAAGGACCGTGTCACCGGGAAGCGCTTCAACAGGCTCCTCCGGCTCACCGTTCGCCTCCTCTTCCCCGTTTTCGCCGTTTTCGCCTTCCTCGCCCTCTTCCACGGGGGGCCGTGCGGTGGCCGGCACATCGGCCGCGCCCATGATCCATGCCGTGACCTCGCCGGAGTATTCATTCTTCCAGAGAAGGTCATCCGCGCCAGTGCCATTAAGGTCTGTGGCCATATGCGGGACCCAGTCCGCCGACGGCATCGTGAACTCCACCGAATCAAACGTGAGCGTACTCGTGCCGATCGTCGCATCAACAAGTTCGTAATGCGTCGGGGAATGGCGGAAAAGGATTTCCCGCGTGCCGTCGCCGTTGACGTCGGCGTGCAGCACAAACTCGCGGCGGACACCGTCGTTGAAGAGGAAACCTCCCCACACGACATCGTTTTCATTCAGGTGCCAGACGGCATAGTTGCCGGTCGCGGATTGGTGCCAGAGAAAGCTGACAAACCCGTCGCCCCGCAAATCCCCGCTCATCTTCAGTTCCCATCCAGGAGAAAGATCACCAACGGCGAGCAAGCGGCTTGCGAGATCTTCCTCAAACAAGAGCATGTCCACACGCGCGTTGTTCTCCTGATAAACGGCGATGTCCGTCTGGTTGTTGAGGTCGAAGTCGGCCATGGCCACAGCGCCGGGTGACGCGGCGGTCAAGCCCGTGTCCATCGCGGACCACCCTGCGCGCACGGAGAACACGCCGGTTTGCGTATCAAAATAATTTCCGTCTCCGGGAAGCGCGTAAATCCGTCCCGTGTTGGCATCCCACCACGCCAAATCGGTCAACTCGTTGCCGTCAAAGTTCGGCCGGGGCACGACGGGAAAGACCTCCAATGACAAGGTCGCGGTGTCGCCGCCAAATTGATTGAAGACAAAAACATCGACCTCGTATACCCCCACGGCGGTCGGTTGCGAAGGAGTACCGGAGAACTCACCGTCCGCAAGGCCGATACCGGACGCTTCGAGCGGGACCAAGGTACGGACGCTACCCTCGCCGATGCGGTAAACCACGGTGAAAAAGTTCAATTCGCCGGGCGCGGCCACTTCGTCGCGCGTCGTTCGCACGGTGACGGGGGTCAACGGCAAGCCAAGGGTGACCGAAGCGAAAAGTTGATCCGCGTTCGTGATCGAGGGAACGTCCCCGTCTTCGACAGGCGGATGGATGGTGAAAACAACGTCTTCCTCCGTGGTTCCGACCGCGTTCGAAAGGGTGAACGTTGCCGTGAACGAGCCCTCTTCGGTCGGCACGCCGGAGACCACTTGGGTTTCCGCGTCATACGAAAGCCCCGGCGGAAGACCGGCGACGGAGACTTCGGTCGGCTCCTGTCCGAAAATAGCATTGTAGAAAAGATTGCGTCCGACCGCCGCGCTGGCCTGTGCCTCGCTGACAAGAAACGGCGCGGATGGTTCGGTGATGAAGGCGAGGTCGTCCATCAAAACAAAGGTGCGCCAGTTCCGACCGATGATGCGAATCTTGAGGCGTTGGATACTCGTTCCATCGGGGGCCTGGATTCCGAAAAAGGTGTCCCAACCGCCGAGGGATTGGCGCGTGAAGGAGGTCAGCAATTCGCTGCTGCCGTCGGAGAATTCAACCAGCACGCGGATATTGTCGGGATTGTCGGGAACCCCGCCGAGCCCCTGCCAATACTGGAAATTATTCACACTGAGCAGGACAAATCCTAGGGCGGTGACATTGTCCCGCGGGTCGATGTCGATATCCAGCATCCCAGGGTTGAAGGTGAACGGCATGGACATGGCGCGCATCGTCCCGCCGGCATAACCGCTTCGGCCCACCCACCAGTAGTAGTTGTCGTTGACCATCATGTTCACTGCTTCAGAGCCGGGGGCTTCGCGGTCCGCCAGTTGCCCCTCGACATAATTCTGTGCCCCGCGCCGCAGGACCAACTCGCGCTCTTTGTTCGGACCGAACAAAGCGATCATCTCACTGAAGTTCGTCGTATCGTTCAGGGGAAGGATATCGGGATCCTCGCGACCGGGATCCCGGCGGTTCACGACTTCGATCTTCTCCGTGAAGTCGACCAACCCGGCATCGTAGGCCCGCTGGCGCGCGTCGTTGATGAACTCCTGCCGCTCCAACGGCGTGTCGAAGACGACGCCTTCGCTGATGAGCCGTTCCTCTTCTTCCTCGATGAAACGGCGGATCGCCGTGCGGTCGTAATCAACGTGTACACCCCCGTAGATCGGATTGTCGAAGTTGATGATTCCGCCCCGCCCCTCGCGATAGGCGGTTGAGAGCATCGCCTGAAAATCAGCGAACGAAACGCCGGTTTGAAAATCATCGCCGTCCGTCGGAAAGCTGTTGATCTCATTGTCCGTGCCGAAAGCCTCGACGACAAGAAAGCGCGCGGATTCGCGGATGAAATTCTGTTCCTCTTCTTCCTCTTGGGCAGGAAGAACCGTCGGCAGGGCGACGCAGGCGGCGAGGAATGAAAGAGCAAAATATCGTTTGTTAAATTGGAGCTTCATTGTATCCGATGTGGAAGGTTCAAAGATTAGAATCCGAACCGGACTAGAAACGGTAGGATGCCGTCAGACGCCAGCGTCTCGGTTCCGTGTAGTTGTATCCGTAGACCTTATCGTCATCGAGAAGGTTGGACACATTGAGGCGCAGGTTGATTTCGTTTTCGTTCCGAAGCGTCATCGAATAGCCCAACGCCATATCGATACTCAAGCGGTCCGGGATGATCTTGTAGGAGGACGGGGAGAAAAAGTCGAACTGTGCTTCGCGACGGTCCGTCCAGCGTATGCCGAGACCGATATCAAAGCCCTCGAGGGCCCCTTCACGGAAGGTGTATTTGTTCCAGAGACGGAAAGTGTATTTGGGGGTGTCGTTATTGAGCCGCTCGTCCAGCCATGGCAGTGAGCTGATGATCCCGTCCTCCACGCCCTGTCGCGCCGTGACGCGGTCGAACATGAACTGCCCGTCGACAATGCCGTCGTAGACGAGATAGACGGCGTCGAGAATGGTGTATTTGTTGTAGCTGAACGATAAGATAGTTTCAAAATTCGGGATGAAGTCGATGAAGAAAAATTGCGCGTCAAACCCTTCGGAACGGTCCTCGCGGAGCGCTTTCCGCCCAGGGTTTTCGCGGCCTTCGTTGATCCATTGGTCCGACTGAACAACCGAATCAGGGGCGCGGCCGATGATTTCCGCGTCCACGACAACGTTTTCGCGGGTAATGCGATAGAGCGAAAAGGAACCGGAAATGCGGTTGTCCAAAAAGTCGACTTTGGCACCGATTTCGTAGCTTTGCCCGCTTTGCGGATCCGGAATCAAGCCATCGGGAGTAACCTGACCACCGGTGACTTCCGGATCGAGGGCACTGGCGGTGAGCGCAAAAACGGCGATATCCACCGTGGGCGACCACGAGATCCCGACGGAATAGTTGAACTCCGAGGTAGCCGGCTGGCTTATCGTGATCGGTTTGCGGCGGCCCACGAGACTCTCGTCGCCGACCTCCTCAATGGAGTCCTCACGCGAATAGCGTTGGTTCGTCCGCGAAACCTGAAATCGATCGTAGCGTAAGCCGAGGATCGTACGCAGCCGGTTGTCGAAAAAACTTGTTTGGTGAATCAAATAGGAACCAATGGCTTCTGAGTCAAAGGGCCGGACGGAATCCGCCATTTGGAAGAATCCCTCCGTCGGCGAGGGATCAAACCGGATCGGACTGAAGTTGTTGATCGACTGGAAGCGCGCGCGCGCTGCGCCAAGACCGGTGAAATCATTGGCCGCGAGCGGTTGCGTGGGCTCAGCCGTGTCTTTGAACCCGAACGGGGTGATGGTCCATATGAAATTATCATATGTTGTCCCGAACATAAAGGAGTGATCGAGCCCGAACCAGTCCGGTTGATACGCGAGTTCAAAGCGCGCTTGTCGGCGCTCCCGCGTCTGTTCGCCGCGGGACCAGTTGTATTGCAGGGCCCGGAACTCCTCCACCGCCCATTCATCATACTGTTCGTGAAGGGGGTTGTAGGCCCACGGATAGCGCTCGCGGTTGAGCCTTTGCGTTCTGTCCGTTCCGAAGAGATCGATCGTCCCGAGGCTTATTGAGGAAGACTGCGTCTCGACTTTCGTGTCCGTCCAATAGGCACCGAAATTCAGGGCGAGATTATCCGCGAAAGCATGGGTGACGAGAGCGAGGATACCGACATCCGTTTGGTCGCGGTAGTTGTCGAGGCCCGCATAGCGGAACTCGCGGGAGGGATAGACGAGGAAGCCCCGCGGATCGTCTGCCGCATCCACTTGCGACTGGGGATAGTGCGTTGGATCGGTAAAGGGAAGGACCGTGGGGCCGAGCAAATTACTGGAGAAAGGATTCTCCGGGGAGCGCCCCCGAAGCTCATAATAATCAAATTCCACCTGCAAACGTGTGCGCCTTGAGATCTTGTAAGTCATCACCGGAGCGATGGCGCGCCGGCTTTCGCGGAAATTGTCATACCAATTATCGCGGTCCTGATACATGACCGGCACACGGACGGCTATGTTCTCCGTGATTGGGCCGGTGACATCGGCCTGCACGCGGTAAAAGCCCCAACTGCCCACGGAGACGCGGGTGTTGAACTGCAAC
>SKLD01000479.1 GCA_007123395.1 Opitutales bacterium | reverse complement strand
TTTGGCGCGGTTGAGGGAGAGGTAGCGGAGGGTTTCCCTCGGGCGCGCGCTCGTGCGGAGCGAGCCCTGCGACAAGGGGGTGGTCGTCCGCAGACGCACGCAGGTAGGCGAAGAGCGGGCGCGTGAAGCGGACGGCTTGGTCGAGGTGAACAAGGGCAGGCTGGGAGAAGACCGGCACGAGATCCGCGATGTCGAAGCGCTCGGGCCGGAAGCGCGGGCGCTGGGCGGGATCGTAGGAGTGCGCCGAGGGCGAGGTTGTAGCAGACGAAGAGGACGTCGTTGCCGCCGTCGGCCTCGGCGAAGTGCTTGGCTGTTTCCAGGGCCATGAAGGTCTTGCCCGTGCCGGGTCCCCCTTGGACCAAAAGCTGGCGGTTCGGCCAAAGGCGCCTGAGGAGGTCCATCTCCGTGCCCTTGAAGCGGGTGAAAAGCCGCTCGGAATCGCGGATGAAGAGTTTGAGGCTTTCCGGTTTAATGCCCTTAGCAAAGGTGCGGAGGAACAACTTGCGGCTGTCGGGGCAGAGGTTGTCCCTCCTGGCGACGTTTCGGCTCCACCACGTCCCGAAATCGTCGAGCGCGCGCTTGTCGGCCACCCGCTCCGGCGGGATCCTGTCGACGGTGTCCCGGTCCGGGAGAAGGTGCAAGTTGGGCAAGGCGAAGGCGCGGTGGACAAGCGGCACGGTCTTCCCGCCGGCGGTGGCCTCCAGCATTCTCCGGGCGGCTTTCCATTGGGCGTCGAGTTGCTCCAGCGGGTCCCGCCCGCCGTCGTTCTCCCAGTAGCCGGTGAGCGCAAACGAACGCAATTGCGTGCCTTTGACCTCCAGCACAAGCACGTGCCCTCTAGGGCCGAGGATGAGAAAGTCGCCCTCGCGGCGAACCCCGGCGTTGTCCTCGTAGTGCCAACCCCACCGAACCGTCCAGCCGTCGCCGAGGGCGTTGAGCGCGTCGGCGACGACGCGCTCATTTGGGTCGGCCTGCGCGGGCGGACGTTGGTAATACCATTGCGGCACGGTTTTTTGAAAATCGACGAGCGGTGGCTTGGCAAGGTATTCCGGTTGGCGGAGGGATCATCCGGCGGTGCTCCTCTCCAAGGATTCACGGAAGAAAGCCTCCAAGGCGAGGTAGTCTTTCTGGTACGCACGCTTGACGGCTCACTTAAAAACCCGCCGGAAGACCTGCTTGCCGACGACCCGTCCGGCTACCCGCCGCCCGATGCGGCGGCCGACACGCCCGCGCCGCACGGCGTTCACATCGCCGAGGAGCTTGGCGAGGGTGTAGAGGAAGGAGCGGAATTTCATGGCGCGGGTGTGTCGGAAGGATGGGCATGGCAGCGGTGGCTTCAATCCTCTTCGGCCATGAGGGCGTCGACACCGGCGAGGAGTTCGCGGGCACGCGCGGCGACGGCCCCGGTCGCGGCGTCCCAACCGAGACGGAGGTAGTCCGTGGCGTCGAGACGGAAGTTGCCGACATCGTGGGCGACGACGAACTTGGCGCGGTCGAGATCGATGTGGAAATCGACGAGGCGCTCGTGGCTGTGCCACTTGCGTGCTTTGTTCGTGCAGAGGTCCATCCCGTTGTCACGGCAGTGGCGCAGGAGCATGGCGAGACGGCGTTGCTCGCGGAGGCGGCGCGAGATGCTCCACCCGCCGTCGGCGCGCACCTGCCGGGTGTCGCGGCGGAAGCACATGATGCCGAAGGTGAAGTGCGGCTCATCGAGTTCCTTCTTGGGACGGCTTTCCTCGAACATTAGCTGGAAGCGGTGTACGAGGTTGTCGCCGACCCAGTCGGCGTATCGGCGGTGGCCGAAGGCCCACATCACCGGAGCATTGCCCGGTTGCTCGATGCGTCCGTCGAGATCCGCGGGCAGGCGGGCGTGAACATCCTCGAAGAAGGCGCGCAGCGTGGCGGGCGAGTGCGGGAGGTCGGCGAGGTCGTGCCGGTCGGGAGCGAACTCCGGCGGCGGGAGCGGGTTGTCGAGCTTGAGGGCGCGTATTTGCGTTTCCATTTCGCTCAGCCGGGGGAGCTTCGGATCAATGGCGCGGAGGTCGCGGAGGAGGTCGGCCCATGTCATGCGCGCGTCCGCCGTCTCATCAAAGAAGGCCTCGACCTTGGCTTTGTAGCCGCGCTTTTTCCTGCGGCGGCCGATAATACCGACGGCGCGCGTATCGTAACCCTCGGCTTCGAGGCCCTCGCGGTAATTGAGGTATTGGTGGAGATTTTCGGCGGAGTCGACCTTGAGTTCGAGAAGCAGAGCCCGGCGGCCCCCGGTGAGGAGCAGGTCGAGCCGGGCGTCGGCGTCGCCGAAGGGGCGCGGCTGCTGGTCGACGCGCGTCTTGGCGGCGTCCATGCGCAGGGGCCGTGCCAGGCGTTGGTCGATACAGCGGAGGAACCCGGCGCGGAAGGCGGCGTCGCTCAGGCAGTTTTCGAGGGTCGCTTCAATGAGGGCTTCGTCTTGTTTTGGCATGATGTTACGATGGTTGATGTGGTGGTTCTGGAGAGCGCAACTCCGTTTGCGCCGTTGGCGGGAAGGATGCGAGGGCACAAATCGATTTGTGCCGCACGTCCGGTCACGGAAGCCGTCCGGCGCCGCGAGCGGACAGATCTATTGGATTTGGATTTTCCAGTTGCTGTTGAAGCGGGTGTCGGCGTGCAGGCGCAGCGGCGCGAGCCGGGCGCGGTATTCCCGGCGGACCGCGTTGGCCTCGGCGTCGCGCAATTCCATAACGGTTGTGGCGCGGGCGCGGGCGTGGCTCGGAGGGTCCGGCTCGTGGTCGAGCAGCACGAGCATTCCGTTTTTCGGATCAATGTGGAGGAAGGTGCTGTATTTGGCGCTCCTGTCCCCGAGGTGCAGGGCTACTCCGCGCATCGACGGGCGGCCTTTTGAGAAACGAACGGGCACGGCACGCTCCAGGAAATCGTCGGCCATCTCCTGGAGGGAAAGAATCGTCGGTTGAATCAGCTCG
>SKLD01000238.1 GCA_007123395.1 Opitutales bacterium | reverse complement strand
GTCATCCGTGAAACCGAAACCACCCGTTGTGGAACCTGTTTCGTGAAGGAGTGCGCTGTCGGGGGTGGCACTTTCTCACGTGCCGCAGGCACCTTGGACTGCGGCAAGCTCTTGCCGCTTTTCCCAGTCGCAGCCTGCTGCGGCGTTATCGGTCGGCCGCAGGCCGCTGGTTGCTCGGCAGCAGGGCTCTACGGGTTCCAAGCGAACGTCGCCGTGACCAGGCTGTCCGGCTCGTCCCGGAGGCGCTCGTAAACCACCGGGGCTTCTTCAATAGAACCGACTGGTTCGATGAAGGTTGCCGGAGTGAGCAGGCCGCGGGACATGAGGTCGAGGACAGCTTCAAGATCACGGCGCTGGCAGTCGCGCGGGACAAGGACGCGCAACTCGCGCTCAAAGGCCGTGTCATAGGGAAAGGGCGGCATGCCGACATAGCTGCCTTGGAGAAGGAGGCGCGCCGGCGTGTGGTGGTGGTTGTCCCACGGCAGATCCCGCGCGAGCGCGGCCGTCTGGGCGAGGACGGGCGGCGCGCCGGTGGCATCGACAACAATATTGGCACCTTCCGGAAAAACGGCTTGGAAAGCCGCGGGCAGACCGCCTTCCGGCGAAACGGCTTCAATGCCGTCGCGCTCCAAACTTTCGCGTCGCCGCGCGCTGAGGTCGGTGGCAACGACGCGTGCCCCGGAGATGGCGTGGAGGAGGGCGGAAAACCGACCGATGGGACCGAGTCCGACAACGGCCACCTGTTCGTGCGGCGCCGGGCGGCTTAAGCCGAGACCGTGATAGGCGATGGCGGCGAGCTTGGCCGCCGAGGCGGCCCGCAGGTCGACTCCTGCGGGAATTCGGATGGCGTCGCGGGCGGGCAAAACGGCATGGCCGCAGTGTCCTCCCCAGCAGCGGGCGTGCTCGCTGCGCTTGGTGCCCGTGGCGAAAACCGCTTCGCCACCGGTGAAGGGAGTGTTGGCGCCGGCCACCGCCACGACTCCACTCAGGGCGTAGCCCGGAATGAAGGGAAAAGGTGGGGCGCCGCTTTGCTGTCCGGCGAGGCACCGCGACTCCGTGCCCGGACTGACGCACGAATACCGTGTCTCGACAAGGATTTCATCGGCCCGGGCCGCAGGCAGTGTGGTTTCGGCAACCTCCACGCGGTCGGCGGCGGTGAAGAGTAGGCATCGGGTTCTCATGTGCGTGGTTTCGATAATGGTAAAGAATCAAGACCGGATACCATCCGGACCATAGATGTTGAGCGGATGGATGTGGTCGGATCCGGAATGTATGCGGGTTAAACGAAGATTCTTTGAAAAGGCACGCTGAATCCCAGATGAGGAACAGGTTTCACACATCGATGGGTGTGAAGAAGTGAAGGAGTCCTTCACTTTGTCAGCGATGTCTGCCCCCTTGAATATCCTTTGGTTGACGTGCGACGAGATGAAGGCGAGCGCACTGCCCACCCATGGCAATGCTTTCACCTCGATGCCCGCCGTGGACCGTCTTGCCCGGGAGGGTGTGGTCTTTGAGAATACGTTCTGCCAGATACCCAAATGCGTGCCGAGTCGGTGCAGTATGTTGACGGGCCGGTATCCGCATGTGGACGGATTCCGGACCCTGCGCGGCCGCACGTGCGCTCCTCCTTTTGCCGATACGGAGGAGAATGACATGGTGGCGCTCTATGAGGACACACCCAACCTCATCCCGTTGGTGCGCCAAGCCGGTTACCGCACGTGCCTGCTCGGCAAAAACCATATCGTCGAGTGGAACCTGCACCGGAAATGGTTTGACCAAACGCCCTCGTGGGATTTCGAGCGGGTGCCCAAACTCGAACCGCGCGAAGACATGCTCCGCGCGTCCTACGCGGGGTCCGTGCCACGGGATTTTCCGCTCGACCGCCACTTTGACGCTGTGACAGCGTCGGAGGCCATTGATTTCATCCGCGGATCAAATGATCGTCCGTTTTTCGGCTTGGTCGACATGAGCCTGCCGCATCCGTCTTATCATGAATTTCCCACGATGCCCGCCGGCGGCATCCCGCTTGCAGACATTCCCGATGCGCCTGTGGCAAAGCTCGAAGAGGCACCCTTCGTCGAGCGCTGTCTGCGGGAGAGCAAGGACTTGGAGCATCTTTCCGCGGAAGACCGGCGGCGGATCATACGGGCATACTATTCGATGTGCGAGTTCGCCGACCGGCAGGTCGGACGCATTCTCGATGCTCTCGACGAGTCCGGGTTTGCTGAAAACACCCTCGTCATCTTCACCTCCGATCATGGTGACTTTGCGGCGGAACACGGGTGTTATGAAAAGTGGGACACGGCCTTCTACGACTGCATCACCCATGTTCCCCTCATTCTACGCTTACCCGGTCGCTTTCCGGCTGGCCGCCGTGTGCGCGCGATGGTCGAGTTGGTCGACCTCATGCCCACCGTGTGCGAGTTGGCCCGAATCCCGGTGCCCGGATACGTGCAGGGAAAGTCCCTTCTTCCCGTGGCCGGGGGAACGACGGACGAACACCGCGAGTTCGCTTTCTGCGAGGGCGGCGTCGAGCCCGAGTTGGCCCAACGCGCCGCACCGGCCGGAACAAGCGGAACCGATCCCGCCAAACAGCAGGTTCTCGTCCGCTTTCCGGAAGCGCTCTTCCGCGCGAAAATGATCCGGACGGAACACTATAAATACGTCTACCGCATTGCCGGCGGATGCGAATTCTATGATCTCAAGGTCGATCCCGATGAACTCGTGAACCGGATCGACGATCCCCTCATGGCGGATGAAATCCTTCGCATGAAAGACCGTCTCCTCCGCCACCTCGTGGAGTCCGAAAGCAAGATGCCCGAGATCGGCATGTGCTTCGCCTGAAACTGCAAGGCTGCCGCAGTCCAAGGACGGCGTCGCCGTCGAACGTGGTGGTTTCTCCGTGCCGCAGGCACCTTGGACTGCGGCAAGCTCTTGCCGCTTTTTCCAGCCGCAGCCTGCTGCGGCGT
>SKLD01000530.1 GCA_007123395.1 Opitutales bacterium | reverse complement strand
GGCGCATCGACCCGGCGGCGCTGCTGGAAGCGGTGAAGAACGGTGGGGAGTTGCAGCCGCACGAGCTGCTGCGGCTGCGCGCGCGCTTTCTCACCGAGGGCCGTGCCTTGGGAACGCGCGACTGGTTGGAAGACGGCGAAGGCGCGCGTGTCCTTGCCAAGTTGAAGCGTCCGCCGCCGTGCCGCCCGGTCGACGTGCTCGACAACGTGGATCTGGCGGTGGCACGCTCTCGTTCGGGGTACTGTGCCCTTGAGCATCCCGGGGAGTGACTTCCGTTGACGATTTTGGAGCCGCTCAGCGCGATTCCTTGTGGGCTGCGGTTTCCGTGCCGGACGGGGACGCGGGCCGCTGGTACCAAAACCCGCACAACCTCCGCGAGCGGAGGGCGAAGGGCATGAGGCAGAGGAAAAGGGAGTAGGCGACTATGCGTGGCCCGGAGTGCCAGCGCAGCTTGCGGGCGGAGGTGCGGACGGGGGCGTCGGTGAGGACGGTGAACCGCATGCCGCGGCGGCGGCCCTCGCGTTTGAGCCGGTGTGAGAGGCGGATCTCCTCACTGGCGTAGAGGCGTTCGTCGAATCCGCCGACGGCTTCGAAGGCATCGCGGCGGCAGAAGAGGAAGCTGCCCGCCGCGACGCCGGTCGACCGGGAGACCCATTCCCAGAGGCGGATGCCGAAGCGTCCGACGGGACCGGGGTCGTCCTCGAAGCGGACGAGCGCGCCGCCGCCGACAACCGCTTCCGTGCGGAGGGCGCGGAGAGCGTCGTCGAGGACTTGCGGGGATATCCGGGTGTCGGCGTCGACGAAGACGAGGAAGCGCCCGCGCGCCGCTGCCGCGCCTGCGTTGCGGGCGCGGGCGATCTGGTTGACGGGCTCGAAGACGATGCGGTCGCCGCCATGCCGCGCGGCGGTGTCCGCCGTGCCGTCGTCGGAGTTATTGTCCACGACGATGCACTCGCCTTCGCCGGACTCCGCCCGCATGGCGGCGCGGAGGGCAGCGAGGGTGGCGGGCAGCTCCCCGGCCTCATTGTAGGCGGGAATGACGACCGAATATTCGGGTCGGTGGACTGCCGGAGCGGTTGCCATGAGTGCCTACCGTTGTCCCTGCCGGTGGGCGGCGGCAACCGTGCGCCGCTTTTTATATGCGGCGGCGATCTGTTCGAGGGCGTAGCGCATCCAGTTGATCTCCTCCGGAAAGACGTTGTGCGTGCTGCCCAGAAATCTTTGCCGTTGTGCGGCCGGTGGTTTTCACTTCGTCAGCCGCCGGGGCTTTGAATGGCTTGGGCGGGCGGATGGGCGGCAGGGCTTGCTCGATGGCGGCGCGGGCCTTCTCGAACGGACCCGGCAACATGGCAACATGAGGCCCGATCCGAGGTCGGCGAGCGACTCGTCGATGGTGAAGCCGGGGCCCTCCGTGGCGATCTCGAAGAGGATGCCGCCAGGCTCGGGATAGTAGATGGAGTGGAAGTAATTGCGGTCGCGCACGGGCGAGACATAGTAGCCCGCCCGCCGGAGGTCCTCGCGCATGCGCAGCTCGGCTTCATCGTCCGGCACGCTCCATGCGACGTGGTGGATCGTCCCCGCGCCGCCCGCGCCAGGCGGCGCTGGTTCGGTGAGGAGGTCCGCGTAGGCCCCGGGAGTGTCTCCAGAGGCGGCGAAGCGGATGCGCCCGTCTTCCTCCCGCACTTTGCGGAAGCCCATCGTCTCCGTGAGGAGCCGCGCGGTCGGCGCGGCGTCCCGCACCGTCAGTTCAGCGGTGTGGAAGCCGCGCAGGGCGTATTCGGCGGGCACGTCGCCGCCGGTCCATCCCGTGCGTGCGTCGCCCTCCGCCGCGACGATCTCGACCGAGATGCCGTCGGGATCGGCAAAGCGGAGCGTATCCTCGCCGAAGCGGCGGAGGCGCGCGGCTTTCACGCCGTTGAGGCGCATGCGCGCATCCCAGTAGTCGAGCGACGCGGGCGGCGCGGAAAAGACGATGGCCGTCGACTGCCCGGCGCCGACGCGGCCGCGCGCCCCGAGGCCAGGCCAGTAGAAGAAGGTGAGGGCGGTGCCGGGACTGCCCGATTCATCGCCGTAGTAGAGGTGGTAGGCGGACGGGTCGTCGAAGTTGACCGTTTTCTTCACGAGGCGCAGGCCGAGCAAGCCGGCGTAGAAGTCGACGTTTGCCTGCGGATCGCTGGCGACCGCCGTGACGTGGTGGATTCCGGTGACGGGTGTGTTCATTCGTGGTCGTAAATGGTTGTGAATTGCATCGATCTTCGACCGGTTCTTTGCCCGTAGAGAAGAATAGCACCGTTCCACGCTTCCGCCTACTGCCAATGACGATTTGCTGTTATGCGCAAGGAGCCGTTCTTCGCGCGTTGGCAGGGACAACCTTTGGCGAAGCCGCAGGAACCTCTTCCTCGCTCGTAATGTAGAGAATTTGTTATCTTAGCTTGGACGCATTTGGCAGCGATTTTCGGTGGCGGAACTCTATCAGTCCCGTTGATCGTGCAGATCTTTTCACTGTGCAAAGACGGGCATTGACCTACTTCTCTGACAGGTTTTAAACGTTGGTATACAGAAATAGTGAAAGAATTCCCCTCCCCCCAATAACCCATGATCGAGCGTAGAGCATCACTACTCATCGTTGGCATCCTCATTGGCGTCGTTGTCTCATCCTTTTTGTTTACCTATTTGCTGCGGCAGGAACGCCTGAGCTCCGGTCGTGGGGACGGCACCATCGTTCTGCGGCTGGCGCACGTGCTTGACAGCGGGCATCCTGTGCACGAGGGCATGGTCTACTTCGCCCGGCGCGTGGAGGAACTCTCCGGCGGCACGGTGTCGGTGCCGATTTTCCCGAACGGGCAGCTCGGCTCCGAACCCGAGACGATGGAGCAGGCACAGAACGGCGCGCTCGCCCTCGTGAAGACCTCGGCGGCGGCGATGGAGGGGTTTGTGCCGGAGATGGCTACGTTCAGCCTGCCCTACCTTTTCCGCGACG
>SKLD01000346.1 GCA_007123395.1 Opitutales bacterium | reverse complement strand
TCACGCAGCGCCGCACGCCCTTCGGGGTCGGACCGCTGGAAGTCGGTGTGCAAGTCGACCTCACGCCAAAACTCACGGGCCATCCCGTGCAGCTTTTGATTCCCGACACGGCGGACGCCGCTGTCGTGGCCTACGATGACGGTCGTGTCGACTATTTCCGCATCCGCGCGAACGGCGAAACCGAACACGTGCAGACCTTCACGCCGATGGAGGATAATCCCGCCGGTCCGCTCTTCGCGCGCATGGAGTATGTGCTCGGCGACCAGACAATCCTCTTTTTCAACCAAGCGGGCGCCCACGTGGCATGGAACCTTGCCTTCATCGAAGAAGTCTCGGGGCGGCGCTTCATCCCGAGCAAGGTGTTCGACCCGCTTCCCGGCGGGCTCGAAGGCTTTTCCGCCAGTCGCCGCAATAAGACCTTCCTCACCACCACCGGCGATCACGCGCGCCTCACGCTCATGACAACGATGGCGCGCCGCTGGGAGGACAACCTCGGCTTTGTGCCGCGCCAGGCTCTCATCGCGCCCCGCTACAACGCGCTGCTCTTTCTCGACCCGACGAACAACCTCCACGTGAAGGACATGGTGGACGAGCACCCCATCGCGGGGATGAAGGCCTACTTCGCACGTATCCAATATGAGGGCCGGCCCGGACGCATCTGGGACTGGCAGTCCGACGGCGGGGCCGACTTTGAGCGCAAGCTGTCGATGGTGCCGCTTATCATCGGCACGATGAAGGGGACGATCTACGCGATGTTTATCGCCATACCCATCGCCCTGCTCTCCGCCCTTTATGTTTCCCAATTTCTGCGCCCGAGCCTCAAGAAAGTCGTCAAGCCGACGATGGAGATCATGGCTTCGCTGCCGTCGGTGATTCTCGGCTTCTTCGCGGGGATGTGGCTTTCGCCGTTGATCAGTAACGCCGTGCCGTCGGTCATGCTGGCGTGTGTCGGCGTTTTTGTCGGCGCTCTGATCATGGGCTTCGTGTGGAGCCAGCTTCCCAACTCGATCCGCCTTTCCGTGCCTTCGGGGCTGGAGTTTGTCGTGGTTTTCTTCCCCGCCATGCTCGTTGCATGGCTCGGCTGGCAGTTCGGCCAAGTCGTGGAAAACTGGCTCTTCGTGCAATACGACGAGGTGCTGGACCGCGATGTCGGCTCCTTCCGCATGTGGGTCGTGCAGGCGCTCGGCTGGGACTTCGAAACACGCAACGCGCTCGTCGTCGGCTTCGCCATGGGCTTTGCCGTCATCCCCATCATCTTCACGATTTCCGAGGATTCGCTCAGCAACGTACCCAATTCCTTCCGCTCGGGTTCGCTCGCCCTCGGTGCGAGCCGCTGGCAGACGGCTATCCGCATCGTCCTCCCCACGGCGGCGGCGGGCATCTTCTCCGCACTCATGATCGGGTTCGGGCGCGCTATCGGCGAGACGATGATCATGGTCATGGCGACGGGTAATTCCGTTGTGCAGGACTTCAATCCCTTCACCGGCATGCGCACGCTCTCGGCCAACATCGCGGTGGAGATCTCGGAGGCGGAGCAGGACGGCACCCTCTACCGCACGCTCTTCCTCTGCGCCTTCATCCTCTTCGTCTTCACCTTCACGCTCAACACCATCGCGGAGCTGCTGCGGCAGTGGCTCCGCAAGCGCTACCGCGCCGTCGAGTAACGGACGCGCCCGTACGCCAAATCACCACCGCAAGCACGGCAATGAAAGCGAAAACAGCTTTTGGAAAGAACATCAAACCCGTCGGGGAGATCTGGGTCTGGGTGACAGGCGTGGGGCTCGCCATGGGGCTCTTCATGATCCTCTTCCTGCTCGGGGTCATCGTTTGGAACGGGCTCAACTATTTTTGGCCCAAGCGCATCGCCCAGATCGAGTTGGCCGAGGACGGGCGCACGGAGTTCCGAGGCGAGCGCGAGCTGTTCGGGATTGTGACGATGCGCCGCTCCCTCACCGTCGGAAACCTCAGCCCCGACGACATCGACCTCGTCGACCTCGCCCGCGAAGACCCCGACTACATGCGGGAGATGATGGTCTACACGGGCAACCGCGATGTCTTCGCGACGCAGAATTTCGCCTTTCTCAATATGGGTGACATTGAGCGCGTCACCCACCCGGAGGAACTCATGGTCCTTGAGCGGATGGAGTGGGGTGACGCCATTGCCCGCCCGCTGGAACTGCGCTTGGGCACGGGCGAGACGATCCCGGCGGACGATCCGGAGTTCGACCGCACTCTGCGGCGGAAGGTGAACGAAGTGCGTGAACGACGCTCCACCATCCAGAGTATCGAGCGCCGCCAAATGGGGCGCATCAACACGCGCATCAACCGCGAGGATCTCGAAATCCGCTACCTGCGCTCCCTTGACGAACGCACGCCAGCCCAAGAAGCGGAACTCGAGCGCCGGCTCGCGCGCGTCGATGAACTGCGCGAGGAACTGCAGCCCCTTGAGCTGCGCAGCCAGATCCTGCGCGCGCAGCAGCGCGAGCACAGCCTTGCCTTCGAGCTGGTGGGGGGCATTGAGCGTGTCCAACCGCTCGGCGACATCGTCAATTTCCATCTGCCCAACCAGATGAACCTCTTTCAGCGGGCGGGATGGTTCTTTTTCAAGATCTGGGAATTCCTTACCGACTACCCGCGCGAGGCCAACACGGAGGGCGGTATCTTCCCGGCACTCTTCGGCACGTTTGTCATGACGGTGCTCATGAGCCTCGCGGTGACGCCCTTCGGTGTCCTCGCCGCCGTCTACCTGCGCGAATACGCCAAGCAGGGGCCGCTTGTGAGCGCCGTGCGCATCTCCATCAACAACCTCGCGGGGGTGCCCGCCATCGTTTTCGGGGTCTTCGGGCTCGGGTTTTTCATTCACGAGGTGGGGGCGGTTATCGACCAAGTGTTTTATCCGCGCATGGTCGCGATCAATACCCCCGTCTTCGGCACAGGCGGCATCCTGTGGGCCTCCCTCACGCTCGCGCTCATGACTGTCCCGGTCGTCATCGTGGCAACAGAGGAGGCGCTCGCCGCCGTCTCGCGCGGGGTGCGCGAGGGCTCCCTCGCCTGCGGGGCTTCCAAGTGGCAGACCATCCAGCGGCTCGTCCTTCCGGCCTCGAGTCCGGGCATTCTCACCGGTCTCATTCTCGCCATGGCGCGCGGCGCCGGCGAGGTTGCGCCGCTGCTCCTCGTCGGCGTCATGGCGCTCGCGCCCAGCCTGCCCATCGACGGCATGTTCCCCTTCATCCACCTCGACCGGAAATTCATGCACCTCGGCTTCCACATCTACATCGTGGCGCTGCAATCGCCCGACACCGAGGCCACCAAGCCGCTCGTCTTCGCGTCCACTCTCGTTCTCATCCTGTTGGTCGTCGTTCTCAACCTCGGCGCCATCCTGATCCGCAACCACCTTCGCAAAAAACTCATGTCCTCGGCGTTTTAAGGCATCCTGTAACATCGAGAACCCGCCGACCGAACTGACCATGACCCACACCTTCCAGCAAAAAGCCTTCAAGCCCGGCGAGGGCGCGGACGGCCCGGAAACGGAAAGCCCGCAGCCCGACTTCATCAAGGTGAAGGACTTCAACTTCTTCTACGACAGCACCGTCCAGGTGCTCTTCGATCTCAACCTCGACATTCCGAGGCAGAAGGTCACCGCCTTCATCGGGCCGTCCGGGTGCGGCAAGTCGACGCTCCTGCGCAACATCAACCGCATGAACGACCTCATCGACGGCATCCGCCACGAGGGCGACATCACCATCGACGGGCACAGCATCTTCGATCCGCACCTCGAAGTCATCTCGCTGCGCAAGCGCATCGGCATGGTCTTCCAAAAGTCGAACCCCTTTCCCAAGTCGATCTACGAAAACATCGTCTACAGCCTGCGCGTCGCCGGCCGCAACAAGCGCTCCGAACTCGACGAAGTCGTGGAGCGCAGTCTGCGTGGCGCCGCCCTCTGGGACGAGGTGAAGGATCGCCTCAAAGAAAGCGCCTTCGGCCTTTCCGGGGGTCAGATGCAGCGCCTGTGTATCGCCCGCGCCATCGCCAACCGTCCCGAAATTCTCCTCATGGATGAGCCCTGCTCCGCCCTCGACCCCATCGCCACCGGCAAGATCGAGGACCTCATCCACGAGCTGAAGAAAGAATACACCATCGTCATCGTCACCCACAACATGCAGCAGGCCGCGCGCGTCTCCGACCGCACCGCCTTCTTTTATCTCGGCAAGCTCATTGAATACGACCGCACCGAAGACATCTTCATGAACCCGAAAAACCCGCAAACCGAGGCCTACGTCTCCGGCCGCTTCGGCTGAGGACGGAGGCTGGAATTCGGAGACCGGAGGTCAGAAGACAGAGATCAGAAATTCCCACCCTCGCAACCAACGGCGCGCACGGAGGCGCGCCCTCCAATCCGCCACTCCTGAACCATCAGAACCGCGCACCCCACAACTCCTGCACCCCTGCACTCCTAAACTCCATAACCGCATCAATTCCACCACCACCATCCATGGCCCGCTTCTTCCAATCCGAACTCGACGAACTGCGCACAAAGATTGTCCGCATGGCCGAACTCGCCGCCACCGCGGTGGAAAACGCCCTGCGCTCGCTCTACGACCTTGACGCCGACGCCGCGCGCCGCGTGCGCGAAGACGACGACATCCTCGACAAGCTCGAAGTCGAGATCGATGCCGCCGCCAACCGCTACATCAGCTTGCGCGCGCCCGTCGCCGGCGACATGCGCCTCGTTACCGTCGCCCTCAAGGCCAGCCACGAGCTGGAGCGCATCGGTGACGAAGCCTCGAGCATCGCCAAGCGCGTCCTGCGCATGTGCAGGCAAGATGCGGTCGTCGACGTCTCCGAAATCCGGCGTATCGGCGAGCCCGCCCTCGGCCTCATCCGCGATTCCATCGACTGCCTTGTCCAGGGCGACGCCGAGCGCGCCGCCGCCATCCCGCGCGGCGACAAGGAAATCGATGAAATCCATCGCGCCAGCTACGGTGACTACATCGCGCGTATCAGCGCCGAGCCGGAGAAGGCCCCCGCCTACATCGAACTCATATTCATCTCCAAATCCCTCGAGCGCATCGGCGACCACGCCACCAACATCGCCGTCGAAACCATCTACCTCGTCGAAGGCGAAGACATCCGCCACACCGACCGCACCAAGCGCTCCAAGCAATAAGCGCCGCCAAAGTAGGTGCGAGACCTTGTGTCCGCACCACGCCGGAGCCGGGGGCCGTTCTCCGCTACTTCGCACGATCATGCCCGCCCGACGCTTCCCGGCGGCACCGAACGGAGAGCGGACATGATCTCCGATATGACTTCGCTGCGCTCCTCGGAACCTGTCCGCAGCATGCGGCGGACAAGGTCACAGGACCATATACACGCCGGACTCCCGCGCGTTTCCGGCGGTATCCGGTTGGAGTCCCGGCGGTTGAGTGACGGGAATTTGCGCGGAGCGGCTGGTGCCGCTACCGTTGGTGGCGTGGAGAAGGAGACTCGTTCGATGGAACCAATGCCCGTGCGTCGCGGTGCGGCGGTCTGTTTGGCGGTTTGGCGGCGGCCAAGCCGGGCGGCGGCGCTGGGTTTCTTTGCCGCCGCGCTGGCGGCGGCGGCAGGCGGGGTGGCTATGGCCGTGCGCGGGTTTCCGGGCGAGTTCGACTGGATGTACACCGTTTTATCGCACCTTGCCTCGCCGCGGCGCAATCCGGAGGGCGGGCGGTGGCTGTCGGGGGCGTTCATCGTTGCCGTTATCCTCGTCTGGCCCGCGGTGACCCGGCTCGGACAGTGTGGTCCCCGGGGCAGCCGCGGTCTTCGCGCGGCCACGGCCTCCCTGCGCGCCGGGCTCCTCGGCGGGGCCTTGCTGGGGATCGAAGGTGTCACCGGTCTGCGCCTTTCCGATCTGCTGCACAAACTGCATGAAGCCATCGCTTTACTCACCTTTCTCGCCTTCTACGGCGGGGTGCTGGGGCATTGCGCTGTCCGCGCGCGGGAGAGCCGCGGGTTTTGGCTTCCCGCCGGACTCATTGTCCTGCCGATCCTCGCCGTCGGCGCCGCGCAACTCGGCCTCTACGTCGACCAGCGCGACCTTGGCTGGGTGAACACCGACTGGCGTGCGAAGGGAGTGCCCTTGTGGATGAGCTTCGCCTTCTGGCAGTGGGTCGCCGCTGCTTGTCTGGCCTTCGGCCTCGGATTCCTCGTCTACTCGGCAAAGAGGCCCACAGTGGATGGGCGCGCCCATCGCCCCGGAGTAGCCGCGTAGGCGGATCCGGAGCATGGACGCGCTGGACGGAATTCGGGGTTCGCGGTTTCACCGCCATACGCGAATTCGCGCGGAAATCGGTTTCGGCTTGAAGTCGTCGGGGAAGGGGTTCACCTTGCCCGTTTTTTCTTCAGGCAATGCTTTCGATTTTCATCACTTTCCTGACTTTCGTTCTGATCCTCATCAGCATCTTCATGGTGTTGGTCATCCTCATGCAGCGCGCCAATGCGAACGCAGGCATGGGGGCTGCCTTTGGGGGCGGGGCGGCCGAGTCGGCCTTTGGCGCGGATACGTCCAACATTCTCACCAAGGCGACACGCTATTGCGCGTTCGCGTTTTTCGGTATAGCGCTCGTTCTCTATATCCTCTATTTGAAGGAAACTGCTCCCCCGCCGGCTGAGGAAGACATCATTCGCCAGACTTTGCCCGCAGGACATGCGGCCCCGGAAGCTCCGGAAGGCGTTCAGACCGTTCCCGAAGGCATTACGGTGCCCGACGCACCCGTACCTCCAGCCGACAACGACGGTTGATCCAGTCGCTGAAGCGTGGTGAACTCACTTTCCTAGCCCGGTAATCTGTCGGGATCTTTTGTCTTTTCCCGCAGGCGGGGGGTCAACTTGCCGGACTTCCGGTTTCACCGGTCCCTCGTTAAGCGCCTATCCGCCGCCGCGCGGCTCTTTAGACCGTGACTCGCCCCTTTCCACGTGGAAAGATGCCTCCTTTTCCGCGCCTTTTGCACGACGGCGCCTGAGGGAATACGTCCGCACACCCACTCCTCCAACCCGCTACAATGGAATGCAATCTTCTGTTCTGGACTGTCTTCAATCGATGGATGCTCCGGTGGATTTCCACAGGCCTTGTCTTTGTTGTCATGGCGACGGCCGTCCTTGAAGCGCAACCTCGGTTCCGCCCGCCGCCCAACCGTATTGACCCCGCCCGCTTAAATGAAGCCGAGGGCGAACGCCTCCTCGAGCGCTTCCGCGCGAGCGGTATACCCGAGCCGTTCAGCTTTCATTTCCGCCTTGAACATATGCCGCGCCGCGCCCCTACGGTCACTTATGAGGGTCGGCTCTGGGCGCACTGGTGGGGCGGCGTCCATGAGACGCGTGTGCATCTGTTTGAGGGATCTTCCGCCGGGAGGACGGGCTTGCTTTTGCGCAACGGGCCGGAACCTGAGGCGTGGATACGCCGCGCGGGCGAGGGCGCGGAGACCGAGACGATTGACCGCAGCCGTATGATGGAGCCTCTCACCGCAGAGATTGCCTTCTCTCCGTTCGATCTCCTTATGCCTTTTGTTCACTGGGAGGACTGGGTCTACGAAGGCTCGCGCCGCATGCGCGGTCGACCGGCGCACTACTTCCTTTTGTATCCGCCTGAGGACGATGCCCGCTATGCCGATATCAGCGGCGTGAGAATCCTTGTCGACGCCGACTTCAACGCGCTCTTGCAGGCGGAGGTACTCGATACCGAGGGAGCGCGCCTGAAAACCGTGCGCGCCGACAGCTTCCGGCGGGTTGGCGACCAGTGGATCGTTCGACGTATCGACATTACCGATGAGCGCACGCGCGACCGCAGCCGCTTTGAAGTTGTCGCCGCTGCCATGGGCGCCGAACTCAGCGAGGATGTTTTTACCCCCGACAACCTAGAGCATGTGCCGGAGTTGCCGAGACCCTCAGCCTTTTCCCAATTGTAGCGAGACGCGGCCGGGGCACCGCTGCCGCGCGCTGTCGGCGGGCGTATCCTGAATCTCCGGGCGGTGTGCGGATACGGCAGGATGGCGGGGCGCGGTAATGAGGCTGGAAGATTTCTTCAGTGTTGCCCTTGTTCCGGAGGCGGCGAGGAATCGCCGTGGTCCGTGGCAGGTTTGCTCTGCGGGTAGGCATTCGTGCCCCTTTCGAAGGTATGAGCGGCAGTGCGGAGCGTCCCCGGAGCGGCGGACTCTGTAATTTTGCCACCCTCCCGCCCCTGTGTTGACGGTGCTGCAAATGGTGCCGTTGCTTACTGCGCTCCGGGGTATTGGAGTCCGCGGCGGAGTTCCCTGCCGCTGCCGCGAGGGGCTCGCAGTATTCGTTTTCCATGCCGCCGAAGGCGAGTGAGAGTGCCCCTGTCAAGGAAGAGGACAGAGTTCGTTATAGCGAAAGCATCTCCATGATCCACCGCCGATTGAAAATAGTTGGACATTGGCAACAAAAAAGTGTTGTCAAGTGATTTTTCAGGGTTAACAGTATGTCTCCGGTAGCCGACTAATCATTACATCAGACGCACAACCAAACCAAGGTCATTATGGCAAAACGTAACGCAACGACCGGTTCTCCTCTCAGTTTTGAGATCGAGGACTCTCTCTACCAACAACTCCTCGCCGTGCAAAAGCAGACCGGAGGCACTCCTGTTTCCGTGCTCGTTGAGTACGCGCTGAGCAATCACGATGTCTCCAAGGTCGTGCCCCGCCGAGGGGCCCGCCGTCAACTCTCCGTGCGCTTGCCCGACGCGATGCGCAAAGAGCTGGAAAAGCACTCTCGTGCCAAAAAAGTCAGCATGGCTCTGATGATCCGTGAGGCTTTGGAGGCACTGGTCCAAGCACCCCCCGCGGGTGACGCACTAACCCAAGCAAAGGAAGCCATGCCACCGAGGAAGAAATCCGCAAGAAAGGCGTCCGCCAAGAAGGCCGCCAAGAAAGCGACGAAAAAGGCCGCCCGCAAGGGCGCTGTGAAAAAGGCGGTGAAGAAAGCCGCTGCGAAAAAGGCTGCCAAGAAGGCCGTGAAAAAGGCTGGAAAGAAAGCCGCCAAAAAGGTGACGAAGAAAGTCGGAAAGAAAGCCGCGGCCAAGAAGGCCGGTAAGAAGGCCGCCAAGAAAGCGGGCAAGAAAGCCGCCAAGAAGGCGACCAAAAAGGCTGCGAAGAAGGCAACCAAGAAGGCCGCTAAGAAAGCAGGCAAGAAGGTTGCACGCAAGAAGCGCGCCGCCAAGAAGGCCTGACGAACGGACTGGGATTTTTGTCCGGGCGCGTCCGTCTTCGGCGGGCGCGTCCGGTCCCGTCCGGGTCGCTTATGCAATGGGCCGCCGGTTCGGCTGTGACGGCTCTCTTTGGTAAAACATTCAGTCGACATTCCGGGATCTACAGCAAGGTCCCGCTGGCATGCCTTCGCTAAGGCGCGGCATGCTTTCTTTGTGTCAAAAAGACTTGCCGCACCGCACCGTTTCCGGCTCCATTCCGGGTTCGTCCTGTTCGAACCAACGAATACCGGAGATTCATTTATGGCATACAAAGATATCACACCTCCAAAAGATGGAGAGAAGATTACGATCGAAAACCGTGAGCTAACCGTCCCGGACCAACCTGTCATCCCGTTTATCGAGGGAGACGGCATCGGGCCGGATATCTGGGCCGCTTCGCAGCGCGTCTTCGATGCAGCCGTTGAAAAAGCCTACGGTGGCAAGAAGAAGATCGTGTGGTTTGAGGTCCTCGCCGGAGAGAAGGCCTTCAACCGGGTAAACGCATGGCTGCCGGAAGACACGCTCGAGGCCTTTCGCGAGTACCGGGTAGGCATCAAAGGTCCCCTCACCACTCCGGTGGGCGGTGGCATCCGTTCGCTTAACGTGGCGTTACGGCAGGAACTCGATCTCTACACCTGCCAGCGTCCTGTGCGCTACTTCCAGGGCGTCATGAGCCCGCTCAAGCGTCCGCAGGACACCGACATGGTAATCTTCCGCGAAAATACGGAGGACATCTACGCAGGTATCGAGTTTCAGGAGGGTTCCGAGGATGCCGTGAAGCTTAAGTCTTGGCTCAAGGAAACCTTCCCCGAGAAGTTCAAGAAGGTGCGGTTCCCCGACACGGCGGGCTTCGGGCTCAAGCCGGTTTCGATCGAGGGCACGTCCCGCCTTGTCCGCGCGGCGATCCAATACGCGGTCGACGAAGGGCGAAAGAGCGTCACCCTTGTGCACAAGGGCAACATCATGAAGTACACCGAAGGGGCCTTCCGCGACTGGGGCTACGAGGTCGCGAAGAAGGAGTTCGGGGGCGAAGAGATTGACGGCGGTCCGTGGGTCAAGCTGCCCAACGGTATCATCGTCAAAGATGTCATCGCCGATGCCTTCCTGCAGCAGATCCTTACCCGCCCGGGTGAGTACGACGTCGTCGCCACGCTCAACCTTAACGGCGACTACATTTCCGATGCGCTCGCCGCCCAGGTCGGTGGTATCGGTATAGCGCCCGGCGGCAATATTAACTACGAAAACGGAGCCGCCATTTTTGAAGCCACGCACGGCACTGCGCCGAAATACGCGGGACAGGACAAGGTCAATCCGGGGTCCGTCATTCTCTCCGGCGAGATGATGCTGCGTTACCTCGGTTGGCGCGAGGCGGCTGACCTTGTCATCAAGGGAATGGAAGCTGCCATCTCTTCCAAGAAAGTCACCTACGACCTCGCCCGGCTCATGGACGGTGTCGAACCCGTTAAGTGCTCGGAGTTCGGTGACGCCATCATCGCTGCGATGTAAAAGACTAACGGATTGCTGTATTGGTTTTTCTGGCGGGCGGTTCCTCTTCGAGCCGCCCGCGTTGTTTTCAGGGTAGCCGTGTTGCGTTGGCAGCCCAATTTGGAAGCGACGTCATTTCTTTCACGTGGATTCGGGCGACTCCGCGCGGTACGCCGCCCGCTTGTTCGCCGCCGCCAGCGGCAACCTCGACACCATCTCCACCGGCGCGGCCTGCGGCGGTTTCTTCAGCTTTCGCAATGCCGCTGCCCCGCCGCCCTCTGTCAGCCACTTCTCCGTTCCCAGCACGCGCCTCCGCGTAGCCGCACCAGCGGTAGTGCTCCGGCACCTCCGCCAGCCCCGCGCGCACTGCGTTGAGGTCAATATAGGCCGCCACCAGCGCGACAACGGACGGATCGTCTTCCACGAGCACGCTGCCGAAGCGCTCCGCCCAGAGCGTCCCCTCCGT
>SKLD01000214.1 GCA_007123395.1 Opitutales bacterium | reverse complement strand
CTCGCGTTGGACGAGTCTCCAAGAAAAGAGAATACTGCGCGGACCAACCGTTCGGCAAGCCACTCTTGCGTCAGGTATATAGCCGATTTGCGACACAACGCCTTCTTCAAGATCGAAAAGGGCTCTGCCTTTTCACCTCCGTCCATCTCACCCGCAACATCCCCGTAGCCATGGACGGTTGCCGCCGAAATCCATCAGACAATTTTTCTCCGAGAAAAATTTCACCGAGAAAAATTTTAAATTACGAGAGAAACAAGAATAAAATTAAATAGAATCTCTGTATACCATGCATATGCCCGTGTGATGCACAAGCGCCATTTGCTGGCGGATGTGCCGCAGGACCGTGTCGACGGTGCGGTGTTGGAGCAGGCATTGAGGGACGGGGGCGAACTGCCGCCGCACGAGCTGTTGCGGCGGCGGAAGCGCCCGGCTGAGGAGAATCTCTGCGGCGCTCGGTTGCCTTATCCGACCGCGCTGCGCGCGTCAGGCAAAAGCCGCGACGGCTTCCGTCTTGGCCCCGCCTTCGTCTTCCTCGCGGAGGTAGGCGCTTTGCTCATCGGCGTGGTAGCTGGAGCGCACGAGGGGGCCGCTCTCGACGGTTTTGTAACCGAGTTTGAGGCCGAACTGCTTCCAGTGGGCGAATTCCTCCGGCGTGACCCAGCGGAACATTTTGCGGTGTTCGCGGGAGGGCTGGAGGTATTGGCCGATGGTGAGGATGTCGACGCCGGTGTCGCGCAGGTGGCGGATGCAGTGCTCGATTTCGGGTTCTTCTTCGCCGATGCCGAGCATGATGCCGGATTTGGTGGTGAATCCGCGTTTGGCGGAGTGTTCGAGTACCTTGGTGGTGATTTCCCAGGAGGCGGTCTTGCGCACGGGCCGCTGGAGGCGTTGGACGGTCTCCATATTGTGGTTGAGGATGTCGGGGCCGGCGTCGAGGACGGTGTCGAGCTGGTCGAGATTGCCGCGGAAGTCGGGGATGAGGACCTCGATGGCGGTATCGGGATTTTTGTAGCGCACGGCGCGGATGGTGGCGGCCCAGACGGAGGCGCCGCCGTCTTTGAGGTCGTCGCGCGCGACGGAGGTGATGACGGCGTGGCGCAGGCCCATTTTGCGTATGCCGGCGGCGACGCGCGCGGGTTCGCCGAGGTCCAGCTCGGTAGGGCGCCCGGTGTGGATGGCGCAAAAGGTGCAGCTGCGCGTGCAGGTGTTGCCGAGGATCATGACCGTGGCGGTGCGGCGCGACCAGCATTCGCCCATGTTGGGGCATTGCGCGCTTTGGCAAACGGTGTGCAGCGCGTTTTCGTCCACGAGGTTGCGCACCACGCGGTATTCCGGGCTGGTGGGCAGCTTGGCCCGCAGCCAGTCGGGTTTTCGACCATCCATAACGTCTACCTTCGCAGGCTTTGGCGATTCCTCAACCCGAAAAGCCGTCGGGCAGGGTGCGGTTGCGGATCTGCTCCGTGAGGAGGGCGACGGCTTCGTCGACAGAGTGCTGGCCCTCGGCGGCTTTGTTCACGCGGCTGCGCAGAGTGATCTTGCCCGTCTCGACCTCCTTTTTGCCGAGGACGAACATGTGCGGAATTTTATCGAGTTCGGCGCGGCGCACCTTGGCCCCGAATTTGTCGGAGTGGCGGTCGATGGCGCAGCGGATCCCGGCGGCCTTGAGCGTGCGCTCCAGCTCTTCCGCGAAAGGCAGCTGGTCATCCGTGATGGGAAGCAGGCGCACTTGTTCGGGCGCGAGCCAGACGGGGAAGTTGCCCGCGAAGTGCTCGATGAGCACGCCGGTGAACCGCTCCATGGAGCCGAAGGGCGCGCGGTGGATGATGACGGGGACGTGGTCTTTGTTGTCCGCGCCGACGTAGCTCAGCCCGAAGCGGCGCGGGAGGTTGTAGTCCACCTGCACGGTGCCGAGTTGCCATTCGCGGCCGATGACGTCCTTGACGACAAAGTCGATCTTGGGGCCGTAGAAGGCGGCTTCGCCGGGCTCTTCGGCGTAGTCGACCCCGAGCGTCTTGACGGCCTCGCGCAGGGCGGCTTCGGCGCGGTCCCAGAGGGCGGGTTCACCGGTGTATTTGGAGGAGTCGGGGTCGCGCAGACCGACGCGCACGCGGTAGTCCTTCATGCCGAGCGTGGTGAAGACGGTCTTCACGAGTTCGAGGCAGCCTTGGATCTCGGCGCCTAGCTGGTCCTCCGTGCAGAAGAGGTGGGCGTCGTCCTGCGTGAAGCCGCGCACGCGCGTCATACCGTTGAGTTCACCCGACTGCTCCCAGCGGTAGACCGTGCCGAACTCCGCGAGGCGCACGGGGAGGTCGCGGTAGCTGCGCGGCTGGCTGTCGAAGATCTTAATGTGCATCGGGCAGTTCATCGGCTTGAGGAGGTAGCCGTCGATCTTGCCCTCGTCGAGGCGGTTGCTCAGCTCGGCGCAGGAGCAGCCCTCGTGGGCGAGCGACTCCAGCGCCTCGTGGTCGACGATGGGGCTGAACTGCGATTCCTTGTAGTAGGGGAAGTGCCCGCTCGTGCGGTAGAGCCCGAGCTTGCCGATGTGGGGCGTGAAGACCTGCTCGTAGCCCTGCTTGCGCAGCTCGGAGGCGATGAAAGTCTGCAGTTCCTGGCGCAGGATCGCACCCGCGGGCGTCCAGAGGATGAGTCCCTGCCCGACGGCTTCGTCGATGTGGAAGAGCTTGAGTTCGCGCCCGAGTTTGCGGTGGTCGCGCTTCCGGGCTTCCTCGAGGCGTTCGAGGTAGTCTTCCAGCTCCTGCTTTGTGGGGAAGGCCGTGCCGTAAATGCGCTGAAGCTGCTTGTTCTTCTCGTCGCCGCGGTGGTAGGCCCCCGCCACGGAGAGCAGCTTGAAGGCCTTGATCTTCTTCGTGTAGTTGACGTGCGTGCCCGCGCAGAGGTCGACGAATTCGCCGTTTCGGTAGAAGGAAACGGTGTCGCCCTCGGGAATGTCCTCGAGGCGGCCGAGCTTGTAGGCCTCTTGGCCGCGCTCGCGGATGAGTTTCTCCGCTTCCTCCCGGCTCGTCTCGATCCGCTCGAAGCGCTGGTTCTCCTTGATCACCTCGCGCATCGTGGCCTCGATTTTCTCGAGATCCTCCTGCGTGAATTTGTGCTCGAGGTCGAAGTCGTAGTAGAAACCGTTCTCGGTCGGCGGTCCGATGTCGAGCTTGGCCTCCGGGTAGAGGCGCAGGACCGCTGCCGCGAGCACGTGCGAGGCGGAGTGCCGTAGTTCCTCAAGGGGAGTCATCGCTTTCATGGCGTCTTTCCTTTGCAAAAACGACCATCCCTGCCAGTCCTGCCGTATGGGGGCAAGCGGTTTTACGGGAGCGAGGCAGGGCGGGGATGCACCGAGCCTTCCGGTGAGGCGGCGGACACGGTGCGGAAAATCTGTGCTTCGTTGAGCGTCGATGCCCGGTCTGGCCGGAACCGGAACTCTGCTGACTGCGTGGGCTACACGGGGTTCGCACCTTAAGAAGGGGCTTTGCACGAAACTTGCACGAGATTGCGCATTGCGCCGACGGGCGGAGCGGCTTGACTTGCGGAATGGCGGATACAGTGCGGGAGCAAAGGCGGTTTGTCGTGGGAGAACTCTACTCACACGAGGAGATTTACCGGAGTCTCCGCGTCGGCAACGCGGGTGGGATTCGATTTTCGGCTGAAGACAATGGAACGGTGCGGCGGGCGGCGGTGTTTACGGCGAATCCGGAAGTGAAGATGCCGTTTGAAAACCCGTATCAGGACCGCGTGGAATCCGGAGTTCTTGTTTACACCGGGACAGGTAAAGAGGGGCACCAACAGCTGGTAGGTCCAAACCGGCGCATTGTCGAGCAGGGTGGCGCAAGCGGTTTTCCGGTTTACGGTTTTGCTCTCATCGCGAGTCGGCGTGACCGCACGGTCGGAATCAGGCGATGGCGGTTTCTCGGTTTGCTCCAATTCCTTCGGCATTACTGGGAAAATCAGATTGATTCGCGGGGTGAATTACGTCGTGCCTTGGTCTTCGAGTTTCAAATACTCAATGAGTTCGATTCGGTTGTCCCGGCGTACGACGCGGAACTGTACGACGAGCTTCGCAAAGCCTGTGTTGCGCTGATTCAGGAGGAGGATCGCGAGATAGCCGGTCCGGATACAGGCGGAAGCGGAACAGATGGCACCGGTGAAGATCCTGTTCGCCTTGAACTCATCCGGTCCCGCATGCTTGTGATGTCGCCCGCTGCGTTTGAAGTCTTGGTCTGCCTGTCGCTTCGACGCTCCGGCTTCGAGCATGTGGTGACGACTCCGTACAGCGGCGACGGTGGTGTTGATGTGCGTGCTACGGCGGGGCCGGCAATGTGGCCGCTGCGCGGTTTGCCGCTGGAGATTCAGGCGAAACGCTGGTCGCACACCGTGGGAAGGCGGGAAATAGCGGAGTTGCGCGGCAGCCTCCGGCCTCACGCAAGGGGGGCAGTTGTCACGACGAGCCACTTTTCACGGGCGGCCGTCATGGAGGCAAGGGCGGAAGGCAAAGACCCCATATCGCTCGTCGACGGACAACAATTCGCGGCAATTATCCACCGGCTGGGCATTGATCCGGAAGAAGCGCGGTAGGTCCCGCCTGCCGCCGCTCAATAATACTTGATGTAGGCGTTGCGGCGGAGGCGTTCGAGCCATTGTTCCTGGGACTGTCGCTCAAGCTGGCTGGCGAGGATTTCCTCGATGCGCTCCCGCACCTCCGCGAGGGGTTGGATACCTTCTTCGCGGATGTCCTCGACGTAGAGGATGAAGGTCTGGTTGCCGATGCGCACGGGTTCGGAGTGTTCGCCGATGTCGAGGCCGAAGGCCGCTTCGACGAGTTCCTCGCGCAGGTCGCGGCGCTGGATCCAGCCCCAGTCGCCCCCGCGCTCGCGCCGGTTGTCTTGGGAGAATTCGCGGGCGACGTCGGCGAAGTCGCGTCCGGCGGAGAGTTCGCTCATGACGCGCTCGATCTGCTGGCGCATGAGGTCGGGGCTCTCGTCGGCGAGGGGGCGCAGCATGATGACGCGCATGTGGATGGCCTCTTCCTCGTAAAAGTGAAGCTTGTTCTCGCTGTAGAAGCGCTCGATACGCTCGGGGCTGATCTCGGACTGCGAGCGGCGGCGCTCGCCCCGCATGGCACCGACGATGATCTGTTCGCGCAGGTCGCGGCGGTATTCGCGCACGTTCTTGCCGATCATCTGAAGGTATTCGTGGAATTTAGCGCGGTCGTTGTCGAAGTCCTCGATGAGGATCTGGTCCATGTGCGACTCGATGACGGACTGCGGGATGTTGAACTCGCGCTTGCGGAACTCGTTGACGATGATGACTCGGTCGATGAGGTTCTGCAGGATCTCGAAATAGAGTTCTTCCATGCGGCGGTTGAACTCTGCTTGGTTGCGCGAATTTTCGCGGATGCGCGGGATGAGCGGCATCATTTCGCGCCGCATCTCTTCGAAGGTGATGATCCGGTCCTCGACCTCTGCGGCAATGCCCTGCCGATACGGTGGATCCCAGATATTGTGCGCCGTCTGCGCGATGCCCGCCGCTGCGGAGAGGGTCGCGAGGAGAAGTATAATGAAGCCTTTTTTCGCCGTCATGGTGTCGGGTGTTAGGGACGTTGCCGCTCAACAAATTGTTCAATCTCGCGCAGCCGCTGGAGGGGGCCGCGCCGGTTGAGGCGTGGAAATCTCCCGCCAATTTTCACATAATCATCGCGTTTGCCACTCGCGCGCAAGATTTTCAGGCGGTTGCCCTCGGTTTCGACGGAGATCAGGCCGCTTTCTTCCGCGCGGGCACGGATGCGGGTGACGCGCAGGAGAATTTCGGCAGGGCGGGGCGGCTTTCCGAAGCGGTCGGCGAGAGCGGCGCCGGTTTCCTCGACTTCGGCGACGGTCGCAGCCATGGCAAGGCGGCGGTAGAAGTCGATGCGCAGGCGGGTCTCGGCGATGTAGGCCACGGGCAGGTGCGCCTCCACGACGGGTATGCGCCCGGCCTCCAGCTCAACGTCTTTCAGCGCCGAGAAACCGTCGGAACGTGTTTCCCGGGCCATCGTGCCTTCACCGACGGAGACGAAGTCGAGGTTTACAGTCGCACGCACTTGTGTGGCGACTTTCTCTCCCTTGAGGCGGGCGACGCTCTGGCGCAGGAGTTGGCAATAGAGTTCGAAGCCGACGCTGGCGATATGGCCGCTCTGCTGCAGGCCGAGAAGGTTGCCGGAGCCGCGCAGCTCGAGGTCACGCATGGCGACGCGGAAGCCGGCGCCGAGCTGGTTGTGCTGGCGCATGGCGGAGAGCCGTTTGCGCGCGAGATCAAGGAGACGGGTGTGGCGGTGCAGAAGCAGGTAGGCGTAGGCTTGGCGGTTGAAGCGGCCCACGCGCCCCCGCAGTTGATAGAGCTGCGAGAGCCCGAAACGGTCGGCGCCTTCGATGATGATGGTATTGCAATTGGGGATATCGAGCCCGTTTTCGATGATCGTGGTGCAGACGAGCACGTCGAACTCGCCCGCGACGAAGCGCGTCATGACTTTTTCAAGGGCGGCTTCGGTCATCTGCCCGTGCCCCACGGCGACGCGTGCTTTGGGCACTAACTCCTCCACCCGTGCCGCCACGGCCTCGATGCTCTGCACGCGGTTGTGCAGGTAAAAGACCTGTCCGCCCCGCGCCAGCTCCTCTTCGATGGCGCGCCGCGCGATGTCCGGGTCGTAGGCGCGCACGATAGTTTCGATGGGCAGACGGTCCGCCGGAGGCGTCTCGATGACGCTCATGTCGCGCGCGCCCATGAGAGCGAGGTAGAGGGTGCGCGGGATCGGCGTCGCGCTCATGGAAAGGACATCGACGTTGTGTCGCACTTCCTTGAGCTTCTCTTTGTGGCGAACGCCGAAGCGGTGTTCCTCGTCGATGACGAGCAGCCCGAGGTCCTTAAAGCGGATGTCGCGTCCAAGGATTCGGTGGGTGCCCACGACGATGTCGATCCGCCCCTCTGCGAGTTGCGCTGCAATGGCGGTCTGCTCGCGCTTGGAGCGGAAGCGGCTGAGCATCTCGACCGTTACGGGAAAGTCCGCCATGCGCTCGCGGAAGGTGGTGAAGTGCTGCTGCGCGAGTACCGTGGTGGGCACGAGGACGGCCACCTGCTTGCCTTCCATGACGGCTTTGAAGGCGGCGCGCAGGGCGACCTCCGTTTTGCCGAAGCCGACGTCTCCGCAGACCAGCCGGTCCATCGGGGCGGATTTTTCCATGTCGCCTTTTGCATCGACGATGGCCTGCTTCTGATCGCGCGTCTCCTCGTAGAGAAACGTGTCTTCAAAGGCGTGCTGCCAGTCCGTGTCGGCGCGGAATGCGTGGCCGCCGCCATGCAGGCGCGAGGCCTGCGAATCGAGAAGTTTGGCGGCGAAGTCGAGCGTGGCCTCCTCCGCTGAACGGCGGGATTTCTCCCACGCGTTGGAGCCGAGGCGGCCGAGGCGCGGAGACACCTTCGACAACCCAACGTAGCGTGTGAGCAGGTGCGACTCATAGAGCGGCACGTGCAGCGTGATATGGTCAGCGAATTCAAGGGAAATGACTTCTTCCTTTTTGCCGCGGATCTCCATCATGGAGAGTCCCCGGTAGACACAGACGCCGTGCGAGAGGTGGACGAGGTAATCGCCGTCGGCCAGCTCAGAAAAGTCGAGGAGGTGGTCGACCTGCGAGCGCACGGGCACGCGCCTGCGGCGGAATGCGGCCGGCCGCGACCGGTAACGACCGAAGATTTCAGCGTCTGACACCAGAACGAGTCCGCGCGCCGCCGCCGCCGCGGGCCAACCGAGGGGGAGGGGAGCGTCGTCTTCGGGTGCCACGCGGAAGCCGGCCCGCAGCGGTGCGGTGATAACATCTGGGGCGAAGTCCTGCAACCCGGTTTCTTCGCTGAGGATTTCTCGGAAGCGGTCGGCTTCGCCCGCGTTGTGCGCGACGACAAAGACCTGCTCTCCCGCCGCCTGCCACGCCGCCAACTGCTTCAGAAAAGCGAGTCGCGCGGTGCGTTCGTCCTCGATGCGTTCGTAGCCGATACGCTCTTCGAGCGGGCGCGAGCGGTAGACCTCCAGACCTTCGCTGCGGAGCTTGTGCATGGTGGGCGAAGCCGGAGCGAGATCCCCGGGGATTTCCAGTTCGCAAAAAAGATGGTATGTGTCCGGCGCGGAGGCACGTGACGTGAAGAGAGCGTTGAAACCGGTCTCACGGTCCTTCAGCCGTTCGAAGCGCTGCAACTGGGCTGGAAACGCATCCGCCAGTGCCTCGGGCTCGTCGAAGATCCAGTCGGTCCCGCCGCTGAAATAATCGAAGATATGCTCGGGGCGGTTGGCCGCGAAGTCGGCGCGCCGTGGGGCCACTGTCACGGCCTCGACCGCGCCCTCCGAGCGCTGTGTTGTCGGGTCGATGACCCGGATGGCCTCAATCTCGTCGCCGAAGAAGTCGACCCGCACCGGCGCCTCCGCGTTGACCGGATAGATATCGATGAGTCCCCCGCGCACGGCGAACTGGCCGGGATACTCGCAGACCGCTTCCTCGTCATACTCGAGGGCATCGAGGGACTCGCGCAGCTTATTGAAATCGGCTTCTGCCCCCCGCGTGAGCTTCAGGCCCCGTCCGTGCAGGCGGGTCCGCTCCGGCACGGGGGCGAAGAACGCACGCGGGTCCGTGAGGATGATGAGCCGTTGGCCCGCCGGTTTGCGCTCCGCGTAGTCGGCGAGACGCGAGAGCGCGGCCATGCGGTCGTAAGCGCGTTCCGTCGCCCGCGGGCTGTCGTCCGCCTCGGGCCTCTCCGGGAGGATGAGGACCTCGGGATCGGGCCCGGTGCCGCGCAGGTGTATGGCGAAAGCTTTAATCGCGGCGGCGTCGCTCTCGGCAGCGGCGAGATCGCGGAGAAAGACAACGGTCACCGCGTTCGAAGACCGCGCCGATATTTCTTCCGCAAGGGCGGGCGCAAAGGTGCGCGACACCCCCGTCCACACATGGCAGTCCGCCCCGTCCGGTATCCGCGCCGTTTTCATCCCCGCGAGGGCGCGCCCTGATCCGTGCGGTCTTTCGGTTGCGGCCGCCTTGGCGCTACCCCGCTTGTCTTCCGATAGGTCCCCGTGATCTCCATGAAGAAAAGCGCCAACATCCGCGAAGAGCCTCCGTCCGTCAACCCCGCTGCGGTGCCCCCTCATCGCCGCCTTCGTAATGAGGACAGGCTTTCCCGCACCCAATCTTGCAACGATCAACCAGCACGAACCGGTCAAGCATATTTAATTATGAGATATGTTTTAAATATCCCATAGAAATTTTAGCTTATAAAATAAGCTCATGGATATATTTATTTGACGGCGCAGGATTGGCGGGATCGTCGGTTGGCCGATGTCTTCCTGATTTCTGCTGACGACGGGCCGATGCGGTTCCGGCGTGGGGGTAGCGTCCTTCTGCCTTGCCCGGATGGTTCCTTAGCCGGTGCGGCTATTTCGGAGACGGTGCGGTGACCGGCTCTCGTCCTATGGCAAAGGAAAGGCTGCGGAGGCGGCCGACTGCCGCGCTACGGTGTCTCCGTGCGGGGGTCGGCGCGCAGACGGAAGAAGCCGGCGGACGCCCCCTCCGCGACGGCTTCCATCGTGCGGCGGCCCATGGCATCGGGCAGGGTGTCCGGTGCCGGGCGGGTGCGGAGCGACTGCCAGGAATGCATGTCTGCGGAATACTCGGCGGTCACGGTGTAGTCCCCGCGCTTGCGGGCATGAAAGCGCAGACTGACGGAGTCTTCGTCGGTATGTATAGTGACACCGAGGGGCCGCTCTTGGGCGGTCGCTCCGGCAAGGGACGGCGTGCCCGCGAGGTAGTGGAGGACGTTGGCAAAGCCGTCGTTGTTGGGGTCGTCTGTCGCAGTGCGTGCGGCGGGGTCGGCAACGGCGAAGGCCGCCCAGTCCGCAAAGGATTCGGGCGGCGTGTCGGCTTCAAGGGCGGGGTCCGCGAAGAAGACGGACTGGCCCTCGGCGGCGAGCCCGAGAAACGCTTCGGCGGCTGCGTCCGGGAGGTTGATGGATGCGGTCTGTTCGTTGTCCACGGCGAAGGTGTATTGGGTGCCGGTGCGGGTTAGGGAGACGCTCCGCCACCCGTGGTCGTGCAGGAGGGCGTCTGGGACGGAAGTGATTTGGGCGTCTGCGCCGCCTGTCCGCCGGTAGACGCCGCTTTCTCCGGGGGTGGCGCTGAGTTTGAAGAAGTCGTGGTTCGACGCATCGACCCAGTTGAAAAGGATACGCGCGGCGGTTTCGGGGCGGAGGTCGAGGTTTTCCGCCGCCGCCACCTCTACGGTGAAGAGGACGTCGCCGGAGACCGGGGTGTCAAAGAGCGCGACGGCAAGGGGTTCGCCGCCGAGACCCGCCGCGTAGCGCCCGTGGGCCGTGCCCATGGCGGTGCGCCCGGCGTGGGAGCGGACGGTCCAGACATGTGAGGGCACGCGCGCCCAGCGCGCCGTTGCGCCCGCCGCCGTGTGCGCCGCCCAGCGCGCGGGTGGATCGACGATCTCGCGGTAGCGCTGCACGGCCTGGATGTAGTAGAAGTCGCCCCAGGTCAGTCCTTTATTGTACCCGGAAAAAGTGTAGGTGCCTTGCGTGAGGATGCTTTCATAGGCTGTGCCCTGCGAAAGGTAACCGCCCTCGCCGTCCGGGGTGGATAGGCTCACGAGGATGCGTTCGGCGTAGTCAAAGTAGCGCTGGCGCTCCGCCGGGTCGTCGAGCATGCGGGAGAGTTCGAGGAGGCCCGCCGCAGCGATGGCCGCGGCGGATGAGTCGCGGGCGAACAGGTCGCGTCCCGCATAGTGATCCAGCCATCCTTGATCATCGATGGTCGCCGCGTCGTAGTCCCAATACGGCACGCCGTCTTCCGGTGTTTCGCGTAGGTAGTAGTCCGCCACGCGGAGGAGTCCCTCGCGGATAACGGGATCGCCCGTCTCGCGGTAGGCTGAGGCGAGCCCGTGGAGAGCCCACCCCTGTCCGCGCGACCAAGTGCTCTCGTTGCTGTAACCCTGCCATGCGTAGGTGCCGCGCGTGTCACCAGCGCTTGCCACCAGTTCGCCGCCGCTATATTGGTCGGACAGGTAATAATCGACGATCTGGATGGTGCCTCCATCCTCCCGGACCAAGTCGCGGATAACATTGTGCATGTGACTGAGACCGCGCTCCCACAACTCGATATCGCCACCCAAGCGCGAGGCGAGGAAGAGTAGCT
>SKLD01000324.1 GCA_007123395.1 Opitutales bacterium | reverse complement strand
CGCTCCTCGGAACCTGTCCGTGAGCGGTTGGAATCGCTCGGACGGTGGGTAAACCGAACCCTAGTCTTCCCCTTCTCCTCGCTGCCGAAACTGCCGACCGGGGACAGGTGCCGAGCCGCCTGCGGCGACACCCGCGAAGCCCATGTCCCCTCTCCGACGAAGCTACCGGTTGTCCACCCACTCGCCGCGCGCAAAGCTCCAGTGCCAACCGGTTTCGGCAGCGGCATCGCCGCTCCATGTCCAGCCTTCGCCCATGCGGAAGCGAATGCCCTGCGGCGCGCCCGGCGGGGGCGTCCAGATCCACACGCGGTTGGTGGCGTCGCGTCCCCAACCGTGGGCGGAAGGTTGGAAATTGACGGGAATCATCGAGAACAGGCGCATGAGGAGGTTGGGCTCGGCGTAACGCACGCCGGAGACGCCGGCGGCGCTCTCGATGGCGGTGAAGACATCATCCGCCGTGTCGGCTACGATGCGCAGGCGAAACCCAGCGGTGCCGTCCGGGTCGGGCTCACGTTCCATGCCGGGCGGCGGCCCCGGAGGCGGTCCCGGCAGATCGCCCCAGTCCATCTCCGGTAGCGGCTCTACCTCGACCCCCATCGCCTCAAGGCGCTCCGCAAAGTGCGGAATCTCAGTGATTCGAGGATCGCTCACAGGTGATGTTCGGGAACCCAATCAGAAGCCTAACGAAGGGGCAACTCCCATTTTCAAAAAAAAAGACCGTCAAAGGTTATCAAACGGACTTTGCTGAACTCAGGAGACCGAATTCAACCAAAGCCACCGGCTCATCCGAGCGCCCTTCGCCGACCGGGGCGACACGGCCTTCCCGTTCGCGCAATCCGTCTTTTCCGGGGCGAAGCGGTAGTTGCGGATTTTCCGTGATTTCGCTTGCCCACCGCAAAGCGGCCCGATTAGCTCCGCCGTTCAATATCTCACAAAGTCAATTAGAAACACTAATATGAAAGCACCTATTCGAGTAGCAGTCACCGGCGCGGCCGGCCAAATCGGTTACGCCATGCTCTTCCGCATTGCGTCCGGCGCCCTGTTCGGTCCGGACCAACCGGTCGCGCTCAATCTCATTGAGATTGAACCGGCCATGCCCGCCCTTGAAGGTGTGTGCATGGAGCTGGATGATTGCGCCTTTCCGCTCCTGAAGGACGTCGTCGCGACGAGCGACCTGAACACCGGCTTCAAGGACGTCAACTGGGCGCTGCTTGTCGGCTCGGTGCCGCGCAAGCAGGGCATGGAGCGCGCCGACCTTCTAAACATCAACGGCAAGATTTTCATTGGGCAAGGCAAGGCCATCGAGCAGAACGCCGCCTCCGACGTGCGCGTGCTCGTGGTGGGCAATCCCTGCAACACCAACTGCCTCATCGCCATGAGCAGCGCGCCCGGCGTGCCGCGCGACCGGTGGTTCGCCATGACGCGTCTCGACGAAAACCGCGGGCTCACGCAGCTTGCGCAAAAGGCGGGCGTCGACGTGACGGCGGTGAAGAACCTCGCCGTATGGGGCAACCACTCGCCCACGATGTTCCCCGACTTCTACAACGCCCAGATCAACGGCAAGAGCGCGGCGGAGGTCATCGGCGACGAAACATGGCTCAAGGAGACTTTCGTTCCCACCGTGGGCAAACGCGGCGCGGCCATCATCGCGGCGCGCGGCGCGTCCTCGGCGGCCTCGGCGGCAAGCGCGGCCATCGATTCGGTCGTGAGCCTCGTCAATCCGACCCCTGCGGGAGAGTGGCACAGCCTCTGCGTGTGCAGTGAAGGTGCTTATGACGTCGAACCGGGCCTCATCTCCAGTTTCCCGGTTGTGAGCGACGGCAAGGACTGGTCCATCGTCGAAGGCATCGAACTCAACGACTACAGCCGCGGAAAGATCCAAGCGAGCGTGGACGAGCTGAAGAGCGAGCGCGACACCGTGAAATCCCTCGGCGTCATCAGCTAAGGGCTCGCCGAAAAATAGAATAGCAACGCGGCAAGCCGCGCCCGCGGGTTTCCCGTCAGGCGGTCGCCGCGGGAATTCGGCGTACTTGCCCGGGCCGTCCTTTGGGCTGGCCTCATGCCGTACATTTCACTCCAATGAAGATGAGCATCAATTCACTCCTCACTTCCTTGGAACGCAAAACAACCTTCAAACGTTAATCAAACCCCGCCCGGACACCTTCGCCACGGGCTAAGCCACTATGGAAACCAATACGCCTGTCTCCGCTATTCTCGACGAAAAAGGTCATACCGTTCACAACATCCGTCCCGACGCCACCACCGTGGACGCGGTAAAGCTAATGAACGAGAAGAAGGTGGGTTGTCTTCTTGTCATCGAGAACGGCCGAACCGTGGGCATCTTCACCGAACGCGACGTCCTCGTCCGCATTGTCGGCGCAAGCCGCGATCCCGCCACAACCGCCGTGCGCGACGTCATGACGTCGAACCCGATTATCATACGCCCCTCCGTGACGATTGAGGAAGCCATGTGCATCGTGACCGAAAAGCGCCGCCGCCACCTCCCCGTCATCAACGAAGAGGGCGAACTCCTCGGTCTCATCTCCATCGGCGACCTCACGCGTTGGATCGTGCGCGAACAAGACACCTACGTCGACCACCTCCTTGATTACATCCACGGCCGCTACCCCGGCTGAGACGCCGCTTCCACAGTATTTCGGTTGTTATCATTTCGGGAATTTCAGTATTCCCGATAGGTTAACCGCCTGCCACGGCGTCTTGGCTTGATCGCAGCGTCGCCTTTACGTCGCTGAATATCAGGTCCTTATTATGGATTTCAAAATAATGGGGACACAAACAAGAGTGGAAGCGGCGTCTCGCCGCTTTTTACCTTTCGGGCGAAGCGGCAAGATGCCGCTTCCACATTATTTCGGTTGCTCGTGCTTGTTGTTTCTATTCCGGAATGATTAGTAACCGACTCTCTACTCGACCCCTGATTTCACTTTTTCGGGGGGTCGACCGCCCGTCAGGCCGCATGTTCAGCGGGGATATGT